>JAYUXI010000376.1:0-3758 GCA_043753085.1 Myxococcales bacterium
GCGGCTTCGATCAGCGTCGGCTACTCGTCCACCGACAACAAGGAAATCACACTCGCCGACGCGGCGGGCGCGGCGCAGAACACCTGGAACGTGCGCCAGCGCAGCGGGAAGTTTGCGTGGAACGAGCAGCGCTACCCGGCAGGCATCGGCGCGCGCCGCTCTTTCATGCAGAAGATGCAGCAGGTGCTGCACCGCCGTCAGCCCGTCCCGATCGTCTGGTACGTCGACTTTGCCGCCATGAAAGACGGCGCGTTCCGTGCCAAGCCGAACGCGCCTGGTCGTCAGGGTGGTCACATCACCAACGTCGAGGACTACCAGGTCTCGAACGTGCCCGGCATCGGCATCATGCCCGCCGGCGCCACCGTCACCGATCCGGCCATGCTCGACGCCGCGCTCTCGCCCGACGCCAAGATCGATTTCGTCCGCGTGAAGAACTCGTGGGGCTCCGGCTACCCGAACCTGCCCTCGGAGGAGCAGCAGAACCTTCGCGGCTACCACGATCTGTACCTCGAGTACCTCGACGCCTCGCTGCCCACCTGCGAGACCAAGGACGCCCAGGGCAAGTGCCAGGGAGCCCCGCGCAACGGCCTCACCGGCCTCGTGTTTCCTTCGACGGCCTGGGAAACCATCGGCGCGAAGCCGGCACCGCCGCCGCAACCCGACGAACCCGGTGCATTCTACACGCATGGACTCTGCACCAATGGCGCCAAGCTCGACGCATCGTGCCCGTGAAGGCGTTCGGGCTGTTGGTGTTGCTCGCGGCCGGCTGTGCGCACGATCCTGCGCACGACCGCCCGATCGAGCCATGGGCCTCGCCTGCCGTGCCAGACACGGAGCAGCCAGCCGACGCGGGCAACGAACCAGCCGAGCCTGGCGACGCAGGAAAATGAGCTAGGCTTTCGCGCAATGAGCGTGTTCGAGGTCGCAGTGATCGGCGGTGGGCTCTGGGGACGAAGCTTGGCCAAGGCAGCGGCGCGCGCAGGCTCGAAAGTGACGTTGATCTCGCGGCGTACGCCCTCGGGCCTGCTGGACGGCATGCGCTGCACGGGCGACTACTCCGCCGCCCGCCACGCCAAGGTCGTGCTACTTGCCACGCCCACCGAAGTGGTGCGGCACGTAGCGCGTCAGCTCGGCGATCATCTGGACGGCAGTCACTATGTGGTGCACGGCGTCCGCGGTCTGGTCCACGACGCCGCGGGAGAGCGTTTGCAAACCGTCAGCGACGTCCTTCGCGAAGAGCTGCCTGCGCGGCGTCTCGGGGCGCTCGGTGGGCCCGCCCTCGCCGAGGACCTCGACGTCGGTCGACCTAGCGTGCTCGTGTCGGCCTCGCGCTTTCCCGAAGTAAACCGTGCTCTCTCGGACGTCTTTGGTACGCCGATGCTTCGCGTGTATAGCACACCCGATCTACGCGGCCTCGAATGGGCCAGCGCGCTCGTTGGTTGCCTCGCCATCGGCATCGGCTTCGCCAAAGGCGTCGGTCTGTCGCCCGGCTTGGTTGCGGCCGTGCTCTGTCGCAGCATGGCCGAGGCTGGACGCATCGCGTCAGCCGCCGGCGGTGACGAGCACACCTTGCTCGGCTTGGCCGGCTATGGCGATCTGCTCGCTTCCGTCGAAATGGACGGCCGACCGGAGGTCGTGCTCGGTCGTGCGCTCGCCAGCGGCGCCACCCTGGAACAGGCCATGGAGCGCGTCGGCGCGCGGGTAGAAGCCGTGGAGCTGTTGCCCCGCATCGTGGCCTTCGCGCGCTCGAAGGACGTGCGCGCCCCCATCTTCCAAGCGCTCGAGCGTGGCTTCCACAAGAGCGCCACGACCAAGACGCTGACCGACGAGCTGATGACGCTGCCGATGATCTGAGTGGCATGAACGGCCTTTAGCGGTTGCACAAGGCGAGTCTTGCCGCTCTCCTGGTGGTGTGCGCCTATTTATCCTCCTTGCAGCGCCACTCGTCGTAGCGGGCGCGCTCACTGCCTGCGGCAGCGAGCAGACCGTGCCCGGTTCTCCCAGCGACGACGACATCACCGGCGACGACGACGGCTCCGGCTCGCAGTCCTCGTCGGGCAGCGGTTCGTCGACCACGCTCGAGGACGAGCTGCCCTGGGAGGTCGTCACGGAGCAGGGCGAAACCGTGCTCCCGAACGTGTACTATGCAGAGCCTTCGCAGAACGAGCAGGTGATGCCGCACACGATCGGTGACCACGCGCAGATCGATCGCCTGATTTATCCCACGCTCGGCAATCCGAATCTGTACCTGCGCGACGAAGACAACGACTCGCTCCTCGTGGTCTTGCGCCTGGAGGAGTCCACGTACGACCAGCTCGCGCCCACCGTGGGCGTTGCCGTACCGAACAAGAACCGCTCGTACTTGAGCCTCACGCAAGACGCGAAAAACCGCCTGGCCGTGTGGCTCGTGCCACGCGGTGGCCGCGAGCAGTACACCACGCTCGCGCAGGCGATTCCCTCCAGCGTCGGCAACGCGCGGCTGTTTCGCATCGATCCCAGCGAGATCCAGATCGATCCCATCGCGAGCGATCAGCCGGAGTCGTTGTCGCGCCGCCGCACCGTGCGCTTGATCTTCCGCAAGGACGCGTTGGCCAAGGTTCCGGCGGACCTTTACGACCTGCGGTTCGAGGTCCTGCAAGATGGCCGCACCGCCCTCGGCGACGACCGCGGCGCCGCGCTCGAGTGGCAGTACAACGCCGTTCGCATCTACGACAGCAGCGCCGACGAGTATTCCGTGCTGAACATCACCGACACGCAGCTCTCGATGGGCGACGTGAAAACCGGCGAGCCACGCAAGCACCTCCGCAACTTCGTGGACTACGTGAACACGAGCACCGAGCCTGGGATCAAGGATGCCAAGTTCATCACGTTCAACGGCGATTTGCACAACGGAGGATCGATCCTGACGTTCCGCCAGCGCGAAGTCGCCAACACCTACCGCGACGAAGCCACCTTCATCCTCGGCGCGTTGAAAGAGCTGCGCAAGCCCATCTTCCTCACCGCAGGCAACCACGATGGCTACGCCGCCACCGGCGTGGCCCCCGGCGCCGTGGTCACGGCCGACTCTACCCTCGGCACCAGCATGAACGACGTGGTGAACGAGGCGCAGCCGTCGCCGTGGCCCGGTTTCGCGGTCGAGAAGTACGAGGCGTATCGCAACGCCGTCACGAGCGAGCCCGGCGGCTTTCCCAACGACGTGTACGTCGGCTCGTTCGTGCGCCGCGCAGGCGAGCGCACCTACGCGAAGGCGTTCGTGTCGGAGGTGCAGCGTGAAAAGCGCAACATGGTCTTGTACGACGGCTTCCACCAATGGCAGCGCACCTACGGCCCGCTGAATTACTCGTTCCAGTTCAAGAAGAACCACTACGTCAGCCTCAACAGCTACGACCTGCGTCAGCACGTCCGCTCGGGGTGGGGCATGTTCACCGTGAACTACGGCGGCGGCATTTCCGCGGTGCAGGAAGAATGGCTGAAGCGTGAGCTTGTCAGTCACTCCAAGGACGACGTGGTGTTGCTCGCGCACCACGATCCGCGCGGCGGCCACGACAGCGTCGACCGCGGCTACTACTTCGCGCAGCTGAGCTACCGCAACGTGCAGCAGAGCATGGCAAACTACCTCGTGCAGGAAGTGTGGAACGCCTCGGCGTGCAGCGGCTTGCCCAGTTGGGCTCGCGCCGAGTTCACCACCGACGAAGAATGCCTGCACGACGGCTTGCAGGAATGGATGGGCCCCAACCTCAAGTTCGACTGCCTGCCCA
>JAYUXI010000377.1:0-3757 GCA_043753085.1 Myxococcales bacterium
CTCGCGGCCCAGACCTTTTGCGCGCTGTTGACCGAGTAGTTCTCCGGCCACACGTGGTTGATCTCCAGCGCGGACTTGATGACGCCGCTGTCGAGCTCCTGCTTGTAGTAGCGCTTCAGGTACTCTTCGTCTTTCGGAAGCGACCGAATCGAGAGCACCGGGTAGCCGAGCACCTGGAATTCTTCCGGGATGCCGTGGTTGAGGCCCGGATCGGAGTGGTACGGACGCCCGAGCAGCAGGATGGCGACGCGGTTTTCGGCCTCGACCGTTTCCAGGATCGCGCGACCACGCTCTTCGAGGTCGGCGTCGAATTTCTTGAGCGCGCGCCAGGCTTCCTTGCATGCAAAGTCGTTCTCGTCCTCGGTGATGCCGAGGCGCCCGCCGAACGTGTCGAACAGGCGGCGCGCCAGCAAGGTGGGCTCGACGAAGCTGAGTGCAGGATCCAGGTATTCGATGCCACGAGTGGCGAAGAAATCGACTTCCTTGGTGAAGGCCGCCTTCATGACCTCCGGCGCGCCAGCCACGATGGGACACGAAGCGTTGTCCATCGTGTCCTTCACGAACGAGTGCACGTGCGTGAGGATCGGAAAGAAGATGTACTTGAGCGGGCGCTTCGGCTCGTGGGCGTGAAACAGCAGGTTGTGGATGTGCGCCTGCGCGACCTTCGACGGGTAGCAGGGGTCGATCGACCCGTACTTTCCGCCCTCGATCCAGAGTTCCTCGGTGGTGGCTTCGGAGAACACCACGTTCTGCTTCTGGATGCCGATGGCCTCGAAGTAGGTGCGGAAGAACGGCGCCGTGGAATACATGTTCAGCACGCGTGGCAGACCGATGCGGACCTTCTTGCGAAGCGCGGCGGATTCGGGCGAGGAACGCTGGAACGGGCGCGTGATCTCGACGCGGCGGGTGCCGAGCAGGCCTCTCTTCAGCTCGAGGTCTCGAACCGGGGAGCCGTGCTCGGGCTGCGGCGCCGCCTTCATGAAGTGGTTGAAAGCACGCTTGGACTCGAAGTCGACCAGGTTCGGGTACTCGTCTGCCACCTTTTTGCGGTCGGCCACGAGAGCCAGCATGGCCTCTTTGCTCTCGACGGTGCCCTTCTCGCACGAGAATCCAGCAATGTAGCGGCTGGTGCGGCCGTCCGTGGTCTTCGTGTCGATGAAGGTGCGCTTGCACTCGTTCGGGCAAAAGTGGCAGACCGTCTCGGCGTCGTTTTTGGTGGTGTATTCGAGGTTGATCGCCTGTTCGAGGCCGATGAACGTAGAGAGCCCCTTGCGCTTGACGACTCGGAGGGTCTCCATCGCGGCGCCGATCGCGCCGGCCTCACCGGTGTGCGGATGCACGTACACCTCGGCGCCGGGCACGCGCTCTTTGATGTAGTCTACCTGCGCTTTGACGGCCGCGAGGTTGTACTGGGTGCCGCCCTGCAGGACGAATTTTTTGCCCAGCGCCGCCATGCGGGGAATCTGCACCACGTACTGCCAGACGTTCTTGGGCAGCACCTGCGCCAGGCCGGCAAGCATCTCTTCTTTCGAGAAGCCTTCTTTCTGGAAGTTCACGCGGTCGGTGTCGAGGAACACGGCGCAGCCGTACGAGAACTTGGGCGCGAGCTCGGCTTTGAAGGCGACCTCGGCGAACTCCGTGACGGGTACACCGAACGAATCGGCCGTGGCCTGCAGCAAGGTGCCGTTGCCGGCGGAGCAGCTGTTCGAGAGGCGGAAGTTGTTGATGTCGCCGTTCTTGATGAACAGAACCTTGATGTCCTGGCCGCCGATGTCGCAGATGACGTCGACGTCGCCGAAAAAGTGCACCGCGCTCAGCATGTGGGCGACGGTCTCGACGATGTTGACGTCGCTCTTGACGCATTCTTCGAGCACGTCGGCCGCGTAGCCGGTGGCGCCGAAGCCCTTGATGTCGAGCGTGGCGCCTTGCAGCGTCACGTACTCGTTCAGGTTGGTGAGCAGCTCCTTGGTGTCCTGGATCGGGTTGCCTTTGGAGAGCTGATAGGCCTTCGCGAGGATCTTGCCATCGGCAAAGTCGACGAGCACGGCCTTGCTGGACGTGGAGCCGCCGTCGAGGCCGATGACCGCCTGCACGACCTGTCCGGGCGTGAACTTCGCAGAATCGAACTTCGGGGTTTTGTACGCTTCGCGAAACGCAAGCAGCTCGGCGGCTTCGGCCGAGAGCGGCGGGCCGGCGGTCTCGCCCAGGCGCGCTTTCCTCCCGGTCGTGATGTATTCCTCGAGCTTGGCCATGGGCGCGAGCCAGCCGATGCTCATGTCCTCGTGCAGGCCGTACAAGACGGCGCCGAGGGCGGCGTAGAGCTCCGCGTTCTTGGGCACGAACACGAGCTCCTCGATCGGGATCGACTTGTCGTACTCGAAGCCGCGCTCGTCCCAGATCTGCGGGATGCGCAGGCGCCAGCAGTCCTGCAAGAACGGCAGGTAGGTGTTGGGGCCGCCGAGCAAGAGCACGCGCGGCTTGAGAGTGCCGCCGCGCGTGAGCACCGACAGGTTCTGCATGACGATCGCGTCGGCCAGCGAGCAGAGCACCTCGTGCGAGGGGATGCCGCTCTTGATCAGATTGACGATGTCGGTCTCGGCGAAGACGCCGCACTTGGCCGCCACGTGGTGCAGCTTGGTGGCGTCGAAGCGCAGGCTCGTGACCATCTCCGGCGGCGCGTTCACCTTCAGAAAGCACTTGTCGATGGTGGCGCCGGTGCCGGACGCGCACTTGTCGTTCATGGAGGCGTTGGCGGTCTTGCCGCCGGGCGTGCCGTCTTCGAGGTCGCCCGCCTGCTTGAACATGATGATCTTGGCGTCCTGCCCGCCGAGCTCGATCACCGATCCCACGTCGGGATGGAGGTGCTCGACCGCCAAGGTCACGGCGTTGACCTCCTGCACGAACTTTCCGCCGGTGGGCACGCAGAGCGGCGCGGAGCCGGAGCCGGTGAGGAAGATGCGGAAGTCTTCCACGGTCTTTTCGGGGAAGTTGGCGAGGATGGCCTCGAGCAGCTCCTTGACCTTCTCGGGCTGCTTGGTGTGGTGGCGTTGGTAGTCGCTCCAGAGAATCGCCTTGGTCGTCGGATCGACCACCGCGGCTTTCACCGTCGTCGAGCCGACATCCATTCCAATCGCCAGATACGAGTCCCGCATGGCGCCGGAGGGTAGTTCATCTTTCCCAGGTAGGCCCGATAAAATGGCCGGCGTTTTTGCGAAGCGGTCCGGGGAAAACATTCTATCGTGTACTTCTGCGACGTCGCTTCGGGCACGCGCTCTCCCTTTCCAAAAAATGACGGCCTCTGCCCCCACCGGAGCCGGCGGCGCCCCCCGCGCCAACGCCGACGACCCCACTGCCCCCTCGTCTACAGGGGGAAACGCCCTCGAAACCGACGCCGTACGCCCCGACGCCGGCCCGTCTCCACTGGCCGAACGCGTGGCCGAGGGCGAGGAAGACTCGCAGGAAGCCGTCGCTCCGCAGGGCGTCGGTGACAAGGTCGTCAAAAAGGCGCGCCCCAGCAGCGGCCTCGACAGCCTCGAGCTGCGGGGTCCCCTGCCCGACCCCGGACTGCCGGCGGGCATCGACTCTCCGCAGCAGCTCATTCTTCCACTGGGCGATCAGGCGGCGCTCGCCGCGTCGGGCGCCATCGCGCACCAGAACCGCGTGTTCTGCAACCGCCACCTGAAGATGACCGGCATCTCGTGGGTGGGGTTCGACATGGATTACACGCTCGCGATCTACAACCAGGAGCGCATGGATG
>JAYUXI010000378.1:0-3750 GCA_043753085.1 Myxococcales bacterium
GCGCGATACACCACGCCCATGCCGCCTTCGCCCGCGCGTGTTTCCAGGCGGTACCGGCCAGCCACGACGCGGCCGATCATGGGATCCGCAGATTTGGGGCTCTTCACGCTTTGGGTCATCTTCCAGACTCTCTTGTCGACGTCGCGTTCGCACTCCGCAAACACACGCGACCGAGATGGTACCTACGCGACGGCACCAGCTACCAACAAAAAACAGAAGACGCGCAAAGAGAGCGCCGCGCGAACGCTGCGCTCAGAACGTGACGTGCACGACGGGCAGCTGGACTTGCGTCTCTTGCTTCACGCCGAACTCGGCGCGCTGGCGCGCCGTGAAGACCGGCTTCACCTCGGGGATCGGCATGCCGATCTGCACGCCGCCTTGGCGCACCGCGACGAGCGAGCCGGCGAGTGGCGGAGCGGCTTCTGCGCCTTGCTGCGCGGGCGGTGCGGCGGCCGGCTGCGACGGTTTGACTGGAGCGCCGTTCGGTGAGCCGGGATCGGCCGGGGGCGAGTTGCCTGGCGCCGAGTTCTCCCGGTAGTTGTCGGCGGCGCGGTAACGCGTGGCGTTGAGGGTGAGCACCACGGTGGGCAGCACCAAGGCGAGGCCACCGGCGAGCATGTAGAGTGGGATGCGGCCGTCGCTGACGTTTTGTTCGACGAAGTACCCTCCGATGCCGCCGCCCGCGGCGCCGACCGCGCCGAACACCAGGTACGGCCAGATCGGCTTGACCCCGGCGATGGCCATGGGAATCATCACCACTTCGGCGCCGAGAAACGCCCCGCCCACGACGCCCTTGGCGGTGGGGGACACCTTTTCGTCGGCGTTGGTCGTGTCTTGTTGGGCGTGAGCCACCTGCGGAAGGAAAGTAACCGAGGCCGCCACACAGAGCGCACCCGTGGCCAAAAGCGCTAGCGACCGAAGCATGGTGGCGAGGCTACCACGGCCGGCGCAGCAGCATGCCATCGTTTTCGAGCGCGACTTACCACCCGAAACCAGGCAAATTGGCGGTCGTCTTGACGCCTCGCTCGCTCGCACTCCTGCGTCCGGTTTTGCGCGCGGCCCTCGGCTCCCTGGCTGCGCTGGCGTTGCTGGCCGCGCTGGCCGGCGCGGTGCGGGTCGCGCCCTGGGTGCTGGATCCGGCGTTGCCGCTCTCCGTCGCGCTGGTCTTTGCGCAGAGCGTGGCGGCGTACCTCGGCGAGATCGCGCTGTGGGTGGCGCTTCCGGCCGGCCTGGCCCTGGCGCTGGCTGCCCGCTGCGAGCGCGGCGAAATCGCCGTGTTCGCGCTCCTCGGAGAAGCGCCGGGGCGCACCGTAGTTCGGCTCTGGCCCTTGCTCGTCGCGTGGGCGATGGTGCTGGGCGCCGTCTCGTTCGCGGCGGGAACCACCGCGCGGGCGCCAGGCCGGGTGCTCGGCAGCTTGCTGGCCGAAGGCGAGGCTGCGTGCGGCGCGTCGCTCGAGCCGAGCTCCCAGGCCGTTCCGTTTCTCGGCGCGAGCTGGATCTGCGAGCCTGGCGAGCCCCCCTGGCTGGTCGGCCGCTCGCCCGTCGGCGGCATCGCGTACCGCGCGCGCGGCGCTCGGGTCAGTGGCGACGTCTCGGCGATCACGCTGCACAATGCACGTCTCCTGCGCGAGGGCATCGAGCTGCGCGCCGGGGTGGTGCGGGTGTCCGGCCTGCGCCCGCTTGCCTCGGCGGCGATTCTGGCGCCCGCGCTGCGTGCGCTCACGGTGATCGCGTGCGCGATCGGCTCCGCGCTGGTGCTCGCGTTTGCGCTGCTCGCCCGGTCGGTGCCGCCCCGCCCGACCGCACCGGCGTTGGCGCTGGCCGCAGGGCTCGCCGGCCCGGTGGCGGGCCTGTTGGCTCTGTCCGCGGCGCAGCAGAAGCCCGCGCTCGGCATCGCGCTGGCCCTTGCGGCGTCGGTGGCGTTGCCGGCGCTCGTGCTCTCGCTGCAGGCGCGCTGGCAGGCGCGCGCGGGCGCCGGCCCGTAGCTTGCGACGCGGGGCTCATGCTGGTAGTTCTTTGGCTCGTGTTGCGGTGCAGTTGGCATCGTCCAGGAGCTCTGACCAAAATGCCGAATCTCGGCGCATTCGAAATCGTCCTCATTGCGCTCGTCGCCATCGTCCTCTTTGGCGGCAAACGCATTGCCGAAGTCGGCAAAGGCCTCGGCCAGGGCATCAAGAACTTCAAAGAGGGCATCAAGGAAGAGGACGGCAAGCCGCCTCCGCCAGTGCTCGTCGAAAAGTCGTCGAAAGACGACAGCAAGCCCGTCTGACGGCGTTTGGGCTGCCCTTCTGCATCGCGCGCGCTGGTGGCGCTCGCCTGCAGCAGCGATGCTGGCACCGGCAGGAACGATGAGTACAAAGGCTGCGCGAATGCGTGCGCGGCAGACTGGGAGTGCGTCGATGGTTGCTACGCGAACCATCCCACCAACAGGCCGCTGCAGGCCGCCTACGAGGGCTGCCTGGCCGGCGCCTGCAAGCAAGCGCGCGTCCGGTCACCTTTGACGCGGAGCGAAACGAGCGGCATGCTCGCCGCCATGTCCACTCGCCTTGCCGCCCGCACCGGCACCATAGCCCCCTCCTCGACCCTGGCGATGAGCGCGAAGGCCGCCGAGCTGCGCGGCAAGGGACACGACGTGATCGCGTTCGGCGTGGGTGAGCCCGACTTCGAGCCGCCGGCGGTGGTGCTCGAGGGCGCCAAAGCGGCAATCGACCGCGGCGTGTCGAAGTACACGGCGGTCAGCGGCACCATCGCGCTCAAGCAAGCCATCCAGAACGCCACGGAAGCCAAACGCGGGTACGTGCCGCGCCTGGCCGAGATCATCGTCTCGGTGGGTGCAAAGCACACGCTTTTCAATCTTGCGTTGGCGCTCTACGAGCCGGGCGACGAGGTGATCATTCCGGCGCCGTACTGGGTCAGCTATCCCGAGCAGGTCCGGCTCTTCGGCGCCACGCCGGTGATCGTAGACACCACCGAGGCGAGCAGCTTCCGTCTCACCCCCGCGCAGCTCGAGGCTGCGATCACACCGAAGACCAAGGCGCTGGTGCTTTGCACGCCCTCCAACCCGACGGGCTCCGCGTACGACGCAGAGTCGCTGACCGCTCTGGCCGAGGTGGTCAAGCGTCACGACATCTGGGTGCTGGTCGACGAGATCTACGCGGATCTGGTCTACGGCGGCTTCAAACACGTTTCGCTGCGCGCCATCGCGCCCGAGCTTGCGGAGCGCCTGGTGGTCATCGACGGCGTGTCGAAGAGCCACGCGATGACCGGCTGGCGCATCGGCTGGTGCGTGGCCCCGGCGCCGCTCGCCAAGGTGCTCGATACGATCCAGAGCCAGAGCACGACCAACCCGGCGGCGATCTCGCAGGAGGCAGCGCGCATCGCCCTGGAGAGCCCGGTCGACACCACCATGCGCGATCGCTTCGAAGCCCGGCGCAATCGCATGATGGCGGGCCTCCGCACCATCCCCGGCATGACCTGCCGCATGCCGGAGGGCGCCTTCTACGCCTTCCCGGACGTGCGCGCGTTCCTCGGCAAGAAAGCTGGCATCGACACCGACGTGCAGCTCGCCCTGCACCTGCTGAACGACGCTCACGTGGCAACCGTGCCGGGATCGAGCTTCGGCGCGCCGGGTTACCTTCGCCTCAGTTACGCCACCTCGGAAGAGCGCATCGACGAAGGCGTAGCGCGGCTCAAGCGCGCGTGCGCCGCGCTCGCTGGCTGATTCGTCTTGTTCTGCGAAAGCGGACAGGC
>JAYUXI010000379.1:0-3742 GCA_043753085.1 Myxococcales bacterium
GGCGCGGCGCAGGTGCCGAGCCAGGGCGCCCCGAGCGCTGCCAGCAGTGCATCGAGCCCGACCTGGCCACCAACTTCCTGCAGCGCCACCACGTCGGCGCCGGAGCGTTGAATTCGCATGGTCACGTCGGCTAACTTGGCGTGC
Organism: Myxococcales bacterium; assembly: GCA_043753085.1. Taxonomy (GTDB): domain Bacteria; phylum Myxococcota_A; class Polyangia; order Polyangiales; family Polyangiaceae; genus JAYUXI01. The sequence continues at coordinate 145 of JAYUXI010000379.1, forward strand.
CAGAGCGCCTGGAGCGCGGACGTGGCGTTTGCCGCAGGTGCGAACAAATCCTTCACGTTGAAGGTGGCAAGGGTGAGCATGGTGGGCGTTTACCAGCTCGTCACGAACGCGTCGCCGCTTTCAGGCTGCCGCTTCGAGGCGCCATTTGCTACATGCTGCCCATGACGCTGGCAAGGAGCCCCGCCGGGGCAAGGGCACGACTGAGGCACTCGTGAAACGCTCCGTACCCGTGCTCGCCAACGCGGAGATCGACCTCTACATCCGCACCGTGTACTCGCTGCTGCGCTCCAGCGGCGAAGTCGACGTGCGGGCCTTCGAAGAAGCGCACGCGTACAGCCACTCCAGCTTGCACGAGGGCGCGCTCAGCCCGGTGCCGGATCTGTCCGCCTTTGCCTACGCCGCCGGCCGTCTCCCCGCCTGCATCTCGGAGGTGAAACGCATCGTGCTCGGCCAGTCCCACGAGCTCTTCGAAGCCGCCGGGCACCAGGTGCGAGAGTGGGACGTGGTGAAGACCCGCGGCCGCCGCCGCCCGCTGCGCTTCAACGGCAAAGACACCCTCGCGGTGTTCATCGCCAGCGCCAGCGACATCGACGACCTCGTACCGATCGTCACGGCGTACCAGATCGAGTGGAACAAGATGCATGCGCTCCTGTCCGGCCTCGACAGCGAACGCCCGTCGAGTAGAAAGATGAGCAGCAGCGTCCGCCGTGCGCCCTCGCCGAAGGAGCTCGCGCAGGTGCTCTGCATCGAGGAGAGCGAAGTGGACCGCCTGCTGTCTGCGTTTGGCGGCGTCGAGAAGTCCGAGTCCAGCCTGTTGGCCTTGGCGCGACGGGCCATGAAGCTCAAGATCCGCATGCTCGCCTCCAGCCACTCGCAGTACCAGCGTGCCGCCCAGCGCTGGTGGAGTGGTGTCGAGCCCGTCTACATGCAGACCGGTCGGCGCCCGGCCGAGGCCCGCGTCACGCAAGCGATAGCGTCCCTGCCCCGCCCGTCGCGTGGCTCCGGCACCGGCGACAAATCGCACCGCCCGCCGGTCTACTTCGTGTCTTCGAACACGCACGCCGTGGCCAATCTGATGGGCGGCTTCGCGCGCGCCGAGCAGACTGCCATCGCCGAATGGGCCGTGCGCACCAACGTCGAGGGCCTGGCCGAATCGGTCATGCACGCACAGAGCGCCAAGGTCGATGCCTCCGGCATCGCGAAATCGAACGAAAAGACGCTGCTGCCACTGGTGCACTACCTGCTGCGCCACTGGATTCACGCAGATCCGCGCAACGAGCGCATGCGCCGCGTACGCAGCTACGAAGCGGCCGGCGGCGTGCACCACCTGTCCGGTCCCGGCAACATCGACGTCGACGCACAGCTGGTCGAGATCTCGAAGCTCACCGAAGGCCGCGTCGACCCGCGGCTCACCGTGCCCGGCTTCGAGCTGCTCGCCAAGTCGGACGCCATCATCATCAACATCGACTACCCGCTCGGCATGGCGGCGTACCACCTGCTGTCGCGGGTCGGTCAGGGCGTGGGCGAGCTGCGCGGTGTGTACGTGATGGGCAAGGCCGCCACGCTGAACGGCCGCGTCGGCGACGTGATGCTGTCGAACGTGGTGTACGACGAGCACTCGCAGAACACCTTCCTGTTCAAGAACGCCTTCGACGCTGCGCACGTGGGCGCTTACTTGCAGTACGGCAGCGTGCTCGACAACCAGAAGGCCGTGACGGTGCGCTCCGCGTTCTTGCAGAACAAGGAGTACATGACCCACGTGTACCGCGAGGGGTACTCGGTGCTCGAGATGGAGGCTGGCCCGTTCTTGGCCGCCACGTACGAGCTCACCAACCCACAGCGCGTGCCGCAAGACGAGATCGTCAACTTGGCGGGAGAGCTGCCGTTCGACCTCGGAATTGTGCACTATGCATCGGATACGCCCTACTCCCGGCGCCAGTCACTGCTCTCCAAGTCGCTCTCGTACTTCGGCGTGGACGCCACCTATGGCTGCGCCATCGCCATCGTGCGCCGCATCCTGGAGCGCGAAGTGGCGCGCCTCCGGCCAGCCCGCTAGGGCTGCGCAAAGCCTTGCATTCTCGCTCGCCTGCAAACGCCTGCAAACGCCTGCAGACGCCTGCAGAGCGATGGTCGACGTGATCCCTCGCAGTCGTGCTAGGGCGCCGAGCCAAGCGCCGCACGGTAGGTGGCGTGCAGGTAGCGCGCCCCCAGCTTCAGCGTCTCTTCGAGACCGCCCGCGGGGGCCGCGACGCTGGGCGCCACTTCCATCACGTCACCGCCGACCACGTCGAACCGCTGGCCCGCGGCCACGATGAGACCTTCGACGAAGTCGGGCGTGAGACCGTTGTCTTCTGGCGTACCCGTGGCCGAGGCCCAGCGGATGTCGGTGCCGTCGACGTCGTTCGAGATATAGAGGCGCTTGCAGCCCACCTCCGCGAGGTGATCGAGGATGCGCTCCTGCGCGCCTTGGGGATCACGCACGCATTCGTCGGCCCAGAACTGACGGACACCGAGCGTGCTTTCCCAGTGGTGGCGATCGTAGCGCGTGGCGCGGATCCCCACCTGCGTGAGCCGGCCCTTGCGACCAATGAGCTCGTTGGCGTGGTACGACCAGGTGGCAAAGCAGTATTTGACGCCCATCCTGTTCTCGAGCAGATCGGTGTGGGCATCGAACTGCAAGATGCACAGATCGGGATCGCGCCTGTGCAGCGACGACACGATCGGCCACGCCGTGGAGTGATCGCCGCCGAGCGCAAAGATACGCAGATCGGGGTTCATTTCGAACAGGCGGTCGACCACGCACTCCGCCATGGACAGCGGCGACACGGGCAGCTGCCGGCGCATCGGCTCCGGCGCGTCGGGGTACATCGCATTGCGTGCAGAACTCAGCTGATCCGCCGACAGCATCTCGTCGTGGAGTAGCTGCGGCACCGTGAACACGTCGCCGGCATCGACCACGCGCTGCTCGGCGGCCCACGCGCTCGCGTTCGGATACTGCGCGTAGAAAGCGCGACGGAGCTCCTGCGGGCCGAGGTTGGCGCCGCGGCGAAACCCCGCGCCCACGTCCGAGGGAATGCCGAGAATCACGGCGCGCGCGCCCGCGATGCGTTCGAGCGCCGCGAGGTGGCTGGCGGTCACCTGTTCGTCACGCTCGACCCCGTAAATGATGCGCTGCAGGGCCAGCTGCTCGGCGCGGCCCGTGGACACCAGAAACAAGCCGCCGCCCGCGGGCCGAAGCAGATGGGGAAACTCGAGAGGGATGCTGTTCATGACGGCCTTTTGGCAAGATGCACCTCGCCGCAGCTCCATGCATGGATATTTCCGGCCGCGTCCCGTACGAGCAGCCGCCCCTCGTCGTCGATGCCTTCGGCGAGGCCCGCGCCTGCTTCGCTTTCGACGGGCTGGCCGAGCAGCGCGTCGTGACGCGCCAGCTCTTCGCGCAGCGCGCCCAGACCACCCGCAAGCACGGCAGCCAGGTGGGTATCGAGGTACGCGAGCACATCCACGACGAGCTGCGCCCGATCCGCCAAGCCGCCCGCAAGCGCGACGCTGGTGGCGCGCGCAGCGACATCGTCCGGAAAGCAGCGGGTGTGCACGT
>JAYUXI010000380.1:0-3737 GCA_043753085.1 Myxococcales bacterium
CAGCTCGGCTACACGCTGGTCGGCGCCGAAGCGAGCGGGACGCTCACCCCGCACGATCTCTGCGAGGTGCCGAAGCTGTGCCTGGTGATGGGCAACGAACACGACGGAATCGCCGAAGAGCTGCGCGCTGCGTGCGACCGCCACGTGCGCGTGCCGATGCGGGGCTTCGTCGAGAGCCTCAACGTGAGCGTCACGTCGGCGATCTTGCTCGCCGCCGCCGTGCAGGGGCGTCCGGGCGATCTGCCCGACGCCGAGGTCGAGCGTCTCTACGCGCGCGCGCTGTACTACTCCGTTGCGCGCGCCGAAGAAGTCATGCACCACAAGCTGGGCACGTGAGCGTTCGCCTCGTCTGCCTCGACGTCGACGGGACGCTGATCGGCTCCTCCGGTACCGTGCCCGACGAAGTGTGGCCCGCCGCCGAAAAGCTGCGGAATGCAGGCATCCACGTGGCGCTCGCGTCCGGGCGGCCCGCGTTCGGCGTGGCGCGAGCCCATGCCGAGCGCCTCGCGGGCGACGGCTGGCACATCTTCCAGAACGGCGCGAGCCTCGTGCATCTGGCCACCGGCGAGGCGCGCTCCACGCCCCTGCTCACCGCCAGCGTCACCCGACTGATCACGCGTGCTCGCGCCGAAGGCCGCGACCTCGAGCTGTACGCCGATCTCGAGTACGCGATCGAGAGCCACAGCGTCCGCGCCAGCGCGCACGCCGCGCTGCTCGGAGTGCCGTTCGCGCCACGCCCGCTGGATACCTTGCAGGGGCCCATCGTCCGCGCGCAATGGCTCGTGGCGCACGATCAGCTTGGTGCCGTGTACGATCACGATCCCGCCCTCGAGTGTTCGCCCGCGAGCTCACCCGCCATGCCCGACACCACGTTCGTTTCGCTCACCTGCGCCGGCGTCTCCAAGGCCAGCGCAGTGCGTGCGCTCGCGGCGATCTTGCGGCTGGATCTGGCCGACATCATGTTCGTGGGCGACGGCCGCAACGACGTCGGCGCCCTGTCGATCGTGGGAGTTTCGGTCGCCATGGGCAACGCCGAGGCCGAAGCCAAGGCCGTGGCACGCCACCACGTCGGCCACGTCGACGCGGGCGGCCTGGTGCAAGCTCTCGCGCTTGCTCTGTGACTCCGCTTGCCGCGCGCGCCAGGGCGCGGCAAGCCGGGGCGTGCACGTACGCGCCCGCACGCACTCCCGCGCTGGCCCGCCCGCACTGACTCGGCGGCGGGCAACTGCAGAAAACTGCAGAAAAGTGGGCTAAGGGCAGGCGACGATGAACGCCTCACCGGACCAAGAGATCCGCAATGCGCTCGAGCCCGACACCGCGCGCCCAACCCTCGAGCCGCCCAGCAAGCTCGACGGCGCCGTGGTCAAGCTGGAAGCCCGCTGCTTCGTGGTGCCCGGCCATGGAACCTGAGCAGTCGCCGCCGGCTCGAGAACGGAAGGCGCCCTGGGTTGCCACCTACCGGCTGCAACTTCATCGGGGTTTCCCGCTGCTCGAGGCCGAGCGCGTGCTGCCGTACTTGGCCGATCTCGGCATCAGTCACGTGTACCTCTCGCCAGTCTTGCAGGCCGCGCCGGGGAGCCAGCACGGATACGACGTCGCAGATCCCACCCGCATCAACGAAGAGCTCGGCGGCGAGGCCGCGTGGACTTCGTTCCACGCCGAGGCCACGCGACTGGACCTGGGCATCCTGCTCGACATCGTGCCCAACCACATGACCACGCACGGCTCCAACCCGTGGTGGCGTGACGTGCTGTCGCATGGGCCCTTCAGTCCGCATCGCCACACCTTCGACTTCGGTCCGCCCAACCTCGACTCGCCGTGGCCGATCGCGCTGTGTGTGCTCGGCAAACCGTACGGTCGCGTCCTCGAGCAAGGCGAGCTTAGCCTGGTGCTGGATCGCGATCTGCCCGAGGTCGAATACTTCGGACAGCGATTTCCCACTTGCCCGGCCAGCTGGGGCGCCCTGCTGGAAGCGCCGGAGCTCGAAGCCGACTTCGCCGCGTTGCGCGCGCTGCGCTCGAAGGTGGAACCCGACGCCGAAGGCATCGCCGCCTATCAAGTGCATGCTACACGGGCTCTCGCAGCCAGCTCGGCTTGGCTGCAAGGCCCGGCCCGCCGGGCCACGGTGCAGGCTCGGTGCAAGGCCCTGGTGGCGGACCTCCAGCGATTCGACCAGTTCCTGGCCGACCAGTTCTACCGGCTCGCCTGGTGGAAGCTCGAAGGCGAGATCGTCAACTACCGCCGCTTTTTCAATGTGGGCTCGCTGGTGGGCGTGCGCGTCGAGCACGAAGAGATCTTTACGGCCAGCCACGCCCGCGTGGCGCGCATGGTCGAGGCCGGCGAGCTGGCTGGTGTGCGCGTCGACCACCCGGACGGCCTGCGTGATCCGAATGGGTACCTGCAGCGTCTTCGCGAGCTCGTGCCGAACGGTCGCATCTTCGTGGAGAAGATCCTCGACACCGAAGAAACCCTGCCCGACGAGTGGCCCATCGACGGCTCGGTTGGCTACGAGTTTTTGAGCAAGGTCAATCGCCTTTGGATGGACGAGAACAGCGCCGACGCGATCACGGCGGCCTACGCCGACTTCACCGGCCACCCCGTGAACTACTCCGCGCTGGTGCGCGAAAAGAAGCTGCAAGTCGCCGACATGCACTTTCATGCGGACCTCGAGCGGCTCACCACCTTGGCCTTGTCGGTGGCCGGCGAAGAGTACGGCACCCGCGATCTGTCGCGCTCGCAGCTGCGGCGCGCCGTGGCACTGCTCATCGCCGTGCTTCCCGTTTACCGCACGTACCTCGTGCCCGACCGCGCGACGATCTCCCCGGCGGACGCCAAGGTCATCGAGGACGCCATCGGCAGTGCGCGCGGATTCGCCATCGGGATCGAGCCGCAGATCTTCGACTTTCTGCAAGGACTGTTCGGCAACCGCCGCCGCGGCCCGCTCGAGTTCGACTTCATTGCGCGCTTCCAGCAGCTGGCGCCGGCGGTCATGGCCAAGGGCGCCGAAGACACCACGTTCTACTGCTACGACCGCCTGGTCTCCTGCAACGAAGTGGGCTCCCAGCCGTCGCACCTCGGCATCTCGCCCACGCGCTTCCACCAGTTCTGCTCGCACTTGCACTCGCACTGGCCGCACAACCTGCTGGCCACCTCCACGCACGACAACAAGCGCAGCGAAGACGTGCGGGCCCGCATCAACGTGCTCACCGAAATCCCGGAGCGCTGGGCCGGCGCGCTGCAGCGCTGGTCTGCGCTGAACCATCCCTGCTGGAAGGGACGTGAGCCCGACCGCCACGCCGAATACTTGCTGTACCAAACGTTGATCGGCGCGTGGCCCATCAGCACCGAACGCTTGTCTGCGTATCTGCTCAAGGCATGCCGCGAAGCCAAGATCCGTACGTCCTGGCTCGAGCCCAACGCCGACTACGAAGCTGGGCTCCGCGACTTCACCGAAGGAGTCATGGGCAGCGCCGAGTTCCAGGCCGAGCTGCAAACGTTCGTACAGCCTTTGATCGTACCCGGCCGCATCAACGGCCTCGCGCAGACCCTGATCAAGCTCACCGCGCCCGGCACGGCCGACTTCTACCAGGGCACGGAGCTCTGGGATCTGAGCCTGGTCGACCCCGACAACCGTCGCTCGGTCGACTTCGTCCTGCGTCGCACGCTGCTTGCCGGCGTGTCCCACATGGACGCCGCGCAGGCGCTCGCCGAGTGGGACTCCGGTCTGCCGAAACTGC
>JAYUXI010000381.1:0-9092 GCA_043753085.1 Myxococcales bacterium
GCGGGCTCGAGCACGTACGGCTTGCCATCGAACTCGCGAACTTCCTTCTTCGGCGACGACTTGACGACCACGCCGCCTGCGTCGTAGCGCAGCGGCAAGCCGCCTTCGCTCACCGCCGTGCCGACGCCGGTCGGCGTGTAGAATGCAACGATGCCCGCGCCACCGGCGCGGATGCGCTCGGCGAGCGTGCCCTGGGGGCACAGCTCGACCTCGAGCTCGCCAGAGAGGTACTGGCGCTCGAACTCCTTGTTTTCGCCGACGTAGCTGCTGATCATTTTGGCGATCTGCTTGCTGCGCAGCAAGATGCCGAGGCCGAAGTCGTCGACGCCGCAGTTGTTGGAGACGAACGTGAGGTTCTTGGTGCCGAGCTCGGCCAGCGCGCGGATCGAGTTCTCGGGAATTCCGCAGAGCCCGAAACCCCCGGCCAGGATGGTGGCGCCGTCGGAGATGTCGGCGCACGCTTCCAGCGCGTTTTTGCGCGTCTTGTCCATAGGTCGCGCAGCGTAGTCGGGATCCACGAGCGTGTCAGCAGTGCCCGCAACTTGGCCCGTGGCCCCAAGGTCGGCAAACCTGGTCACGTGCTTTGCTCGAGCCTTTTCGTGGTGCTGTTCGCGTCGATCGCCACCGCCAGCCAGGCGGCTCCGCCCAAGCCGCGGCTGGCCAGCCGCGTCGCACGTTCGGTCGGCGCGCCGAACCAAGGTCGGCTGGAAGGCGGAGTCGAGCTCAGGAGCTCGCCGTCGATGCGCTACCTGTCGGCGTACGCCAACACGTCGGCGCACTTTGCACTGCCGCAGATGGTGGCGCTGCTCGACCGCGCGTCTCGCCACGTGCAGAGGCGCTTCCCCAACAGCGTGATGGGCATCGGCCACCTGTCCAACCAGAACGGCGGCGACATCGATCGCCACGCGTCGCACGAGACCGGACGCGACGCGGACGTGGCATTCTACGCCAGAGACGCCAAGGGCAAGCCGGTGCTGTTGCCCTCGCTCACGCGCTTCGATCGGCTCGGTCGCGCCGAGGGACATCCCGGCGTCACCTTCGACGATGCGCGCAACTGGGAACTGGTCGTGGCGCTGGTGAACGATCCGGAGGTGCGCGTCGGCAGCTTGTTCGTCGCGCCGTTCATCGGGGGGCGCTTGCTCGCGCTCGGCGTGAAGCTCGGCACCGACGCGGACACGATGCGCCGGGTTCGCAGCGTGCTCCTCCAGCCGAAGGGCGCACTGCTGCACGACGATCACGTGCACGTTCGCATCGGCTGCCCCGCGGGCATGACGGGGTGCATCGAGATTGCCATCCCGCGGCGCAAGCGTGGCGCCGCGACGCCGCGCCGCATGGCGAAAGCAAAGCAACCCGTCAGGCCTGCGCGCGGCGCCCCGGCGAGCACCATGGCGCCGAAGCTCGCCCCCGAGGAGGACGAGCCGGAGGGCCTGGACCGCTTGATCGGTCCAAGTGTGAAGGGCTGGGACTCGATCGCCGTGCCGACCGATCCGCTCTACCAAGAAGAGCCGCCGCAGTAGCCCATGCGCACCCACGATAGGTTTCCCGCAGCGCTGCTGGCGCTGCTGGCGATGGTTTGCCTGGCGACGCTCTGGAACCCGCCGGCAGGGCGCACCAGCTGGGCGCTCGAGGTGGTGCCGGGTCTGATCCTGGTGGCCTACATGGGCGCGACGCACCGCAAACATCCACTCAGCCACCTGGTGCACGCCGTGGTGTTCGCGCACATGCTCGTACTGATCTACGGCGGCATCTACACGTATGCGCTCACTCCGCTCGGCTCTTGGGCGAAGGACACGTTCCACCTCGCGCGCAATCACTACGACCGTCTGGGTCACGTGGCGCTCGGTCTCTTTCCCTCGCTTTTCGTGCGCGAGATCCTGCTCCGCCACACGCCGCTTTCGCGCGGCAAGTGGCTGGCCTTCCTCGTGCTTAGCGTCGTGTTCGCATTCGGTGCGTTCTGGGAGCTGCTCGAGTGGTGGACCACGCTGATCGTGGCTTCCGACACCGGCACGGCGTTTCTCGGGAGCCAAGGCGACGTCTGGGACGCGCAGTGGGACATGGCGCTGGTGGGTGCCGGGTCGATCGCGTCGCTGCTTCTTCTGCAGGGTGTGCACGATCGCTCGATGGCCCGCGTGCCCGTCGATCCCGCTCGGTAGCCACGGCCACTTTGGGTATGGTCTCCCCGCGATGACCCCCCCCCCTGCGATCACGGTCCAAGACGCCGCCTCCACGCGAGAGCTGGAGGTCACCCGCCGCTCGCCGCTGATTGGCCGTGCGCACGAGCTGCAGCGCCTTCGTGCCTTGCACCAGGCGGTCCGGGAATCGGGGCGCCCGCAGACCGTCGCGGTCACGGGCGCTTCAGGGATCGGCAAGACCCGCCTCGTGCGCGAGTTCCTGCTGAACGAGAAAGGCTCCCGGGTGTACCGCGCCGCCGCCCGCGAAAACGATCCGGGGTTCGGCGTGTTCGGGCGACTGCTGCGCGGGCGCTTCGGATTGATCGAGGGGGCGGCGCTCGACGTCACGCGCGAAAAGCTGCGCGCGGGACTGGCCGAGCTCTTCGGCGACCGCAAGGTGGGCGACGTTTGCTACCTGCTCGGCGGTCTGATGGGCATCGAGTTCCAGGACTCGCCGTTGCTGAAGGCTCTCGCGTCCGAACCGGAACAGCTGGCCATGTCGCGCCGCGCGGTCTTGCAAAGCCTCATCGACCTCGACGCGCGCGCGGGCGAAGGCCAGCTGGTTCTCGTCGTAGACGACATGCACCACGCTCACCAGGACGCGCACACGCTCTTGCTCGAGCTCGCTGCCGGCGCCTGCAGCCCGGTCTTGTTCGTGGTGGTCGGTCGACCCGAGCTCCTGGCCCGTCACGACGGCTGGTCACACTCGCAGAAGCTCGCGCGTACCTGGCTCGAGGTGGGCCCGCTCGACGACGCCGAATCCGACCAAGTCATGCGCGAGCTGCTGGCGCCCGCCGCCACGGACTCACGCGTTCAGGTCGAGGCGCTGCGCGACCTGGTCGACTACGGCACGAGCTTGGCGCACGGCAATCCGTCGCTGCTCGAGCAGATGGTGCACGTCTTCCACGACATGGGTGTGCTCACGTCGGAAGATCCGTTTTCCGAATACGAAAAGTGGACCATCCACCCAGAGCGCATGGACGAAGCGCGTCTGCCGCTCACGATCGAAGACGCGGTGTTCGCGCGGATCTCGGCGCTGGCCCCGGCGGAACGCGAGCTGCTCGAGCGCGCGGCGGTGATGGGCGGCGTGTTTTGGCTCGGCGGCCTGCTGGCCATCGAGCGCGCCGGCAAGAGCGCTCCGCTGTTCTGGGAACGCGGCCACGAATACGACCGCAGCAGCGCCGAGGAGCTTCTCGCCGAGCTCACCGAACGCGACTACGTGCTCAAGCTGCCGGACGGCACATTCGCCGGCGAGGTCGAGTACGTATTCAAGCACAACCTCGAGCGCGAGACGCTGGCGCGTGGGGTACCGCTCGCAACCTCGCGGCGCTGGCACCACGCCATTGCCGAGTGGCTGTCCATGCGCGACGGCGGCGAAGCCGGCCACGATCCGCCGAAGACGGGCGGTGCCCCGCAGAGTGGGATCGGCGACGACGAGCACCTCACCGCGCTCGCGCGACACTATCGCGACGGCGGGCGTTCGCTGCGTGCAGGCCTCACGTATTTTCGTGCGGCCGCCGCATCCCGCGCCCAACACGCCAACGCCAAAGCGGCGGAGCTGTATTTCGAAGGCGTGATGCTGCTGCGCGAGAACGATCAGGTCTCGCCCGAGACATGGCTGCGTGTTCACCACGACCACGGCGACGCTCTGCATGCCATCGGCAAGAACGACATGGCGCAGGACGCCTACCGCGAGATGCTCGCGCTGGCGTATTCGCTCGACCTGCCGGGCAAGGGGGGCGCGGCGCACGCCAAGCTCGGTCGCCTCTTCCGTGACACCGGTTGTCTGCGCGACGCCGAGGAGCACCTGCAGGCGGCGCTCACGCTGTTCAATCAGGTCCGCGACACGCGCGGCATGGCCAGCACCACGGACGACCTCGGCAAAGTGGCGTGGCTGCGTGGCGACAGCGAGCTGGCGCTGAAGATGACCGCACGTGCGCTGGCCTCCCGGCGCGCGCTCGGCGACGAACTCTCCGTGGCCGTATCGCTCAACAATCTCGGCCTCATTTTGCAAGCTCGCGGCGAGCTGATGCGGGCAAAGGAGGCATTCGAAGAGACGCTGTCGATGCGGCGCGAGCTGGGCGACCGCGTGGGCGTGGCGGTGGCGCTCGACAACCTGGGCACCGTGGCGCAGGGTCAGGGCGACGACAAGCGCGCCCTCGAGATGTACCTCGAGGCGCTCGGCGTCGCGAAAGAAGCCGGCGACAAGGCTCGCCAGGCGGACATCCTCGGCCATGTCGGCGAGACCTATCTGCGCTTGCTCGATCCGGCGCAGGCGCTGCAGTGCGTGGCCCGCGCCGACAAGCTCGCCGACGAGCTCGGCGACGTCGTGGTCCGCGCAGGCGCGCTGCGCCTCGCCGCCAAGGCCCACCTGCAAAAAGAAGACGCGGCGTCGGCGCGCGCCGAGCTGGTGAAGGCGGTCGATCTCTATCGCCAGGCCAGCCACCGCATGCCGTACGCGCAGGCGCTGCGCGAGCTCGGCGAGGCGCAAGCCCGCGGGCTCGGCCCGGAAGCCGAAGCCGCGCGCCGCAGCTTCCTCGAGGCCGTGGTCGCGTTCGAGGGCCTGGGCAACGACATGGAGCTGTCGCGTACGCTCACGGCGTACGCGAAGTTCTTGACCACCGTAGAACCCTATTGCTCCAGTGAGTCGTTCGCCAAAGAACGTGCCGAACAAACCGAACGCGCCGAACAGCTCGCGGCGCAAGTGGGCAATGGCCCGTCCAGCCCAACGCCGTAGTGGACTTCCGCGCCGCTGCGGCCGGTAGCAAACCGCAGGGAGCGGACCCATCGTTTCCAATCATGGCCCCGAGCTGACGGCGCGGCGCGCTTCCGTTCCGCTCAGAGCGTGGCTCCCCCGACTGGAAGCACCGGTCGCGTGAGGTTTTCGGGCCCCCGATCGCTCACGAACACGTCGTCTTCGATGCGTATCCCACCGAATGGTGCCAGCTCCTCGACGAGCTGCCAGTCCACACGCTTTCCCTCGGGCCGATCCCGCAGCTCTGCGAGCAGCGTATCGATGAAGTACAAGCCCGGCTCGATGGTGAACGTTTGGCCGCTCTCGATGCGGCTGGTGTTGCGCAAAAACGGGTTGTTGTCTTTTGGAATGGTGAGCCCACACCCTACGTCGTGGCATTGCAGCCCGAGCGAGTGGCCGAGCCCGTGCGGATAAAACACGCGCGAGATCCCGAGCGCATCGATCTCTTCCGCCGTACCCCGCACCACGCCAGCCTCTGCCAGCAGCGCGCTCACCTTCCGGTGCGAAGCGTCGTGCAGATCTTCGTAGGGCATGCCCACGCGGATCTCGCTGCACAGTTCCTTCTGCAGCTTCTCCATGCCGGCCACCAGCGCCGCGAACGTGGCCGCACGCGGCTCGGTGCCGTCGACCCAGGTGCGGGTCACGTCGGACGCGTAGCCCTTGTAAGCCGCCCCTGCGTCCAGCAAAATAGATGCACTACGCACGCCTTCTTTCGAATAGCCCACGTGGTGCAAGATGCTGGCATGCGTGCCGAGCGCCACGATGTTCTTGTAGGGCGTTTCCCAGTCGTCCTGAGACGTGGCGCGCAAGTACTCGAGGTGCAGCTCGAGCTCGTTGCGAAGGCCCCCGCAAAACTTGGCCAGCACGTGGTCATGCCCCAGACCCGCCAGCCGATTGGCCTCCGTGAGGCAGTGCACCTCCCATGCGGTTTTCTTCACGCGCAGCGCGTCGAGATCGCGCATCAGCGCCGGCGGATCCGACTCCGCGTAGGGGGCAAGCGCTTGCCGGGCGACGAGATCCTCGCCCACGAACGCCACGCGGCCCGTGGGCACGAAGTCCGCCACCTGCGCGAAGGTGCACCGCACGAGGCGCAGGCAATCCTGCACGTGCGCCACGTCCGGGGTGCGCGGCCGCTCCCAGAAGTCGGTGACGACCGGCCAGATCACCTGCGCAGGCTTGCCTTGCTCCTTGACCAGCAAGCAGCCTGCCTCGCCGAGGGCGATCCAGTGCTCGAAGTGCGGGGTGGCGCGCAGCGGCCAGTGCTGGTCGTCGTAGATGCTGCGCTTCTTCGGCGTGCCCGAATGAATCACGACGGCGTCCAGCTGGTGCGCGGCAAGAACTCGGTCGTACGCGGCGTCGAGCACGGCGACGTGACTACGGAACAGGGCGGCTTCGTTCGAACTCATGGAGCAGCAGTAGCGTAACAAGCAAGCGGTCGCGGCGCTTTGCGGAGGTGCAGAGCGCCGTGGATGTCGTCGCAACGTCATTCGCGGAGAGAGCCTTCGGTGAGATCGAGATCGGACGCGACCTGCGCCACGCTGCAATCGCCGAGCTGGCAGAGACGCACGGCGTCCGTCTTCGACTCCGCGGGGAACGACCTTCGTCGTCTACGGGACATGAGACACTCCTGGCGCATCGTTGCGCATTTCGGGTGTGTCCACAAAAAACGGGAGAGGCTCAGGCGTGCCAGCTGAACGGATGCGCGCGAAACCCGGTCCTCATGTCGATGTCGCCGAGCCCAGGCCGGTAGCAAGGGTTTCGGCAAGCTCTTGGCCACGGAACTCCGTGAGGTCGAGCTGGAGGGCGCTGAGTGTAGCAAACCCGGCGTCGTGTGCTTCGGTGTCCGAGCCGGGGTCGACGTCGTGGCGGACGTCTGGCCCGCCGAGCCAGAAGTACTCGCGGCCGCGTGGGTCGCTGCGGATCTCGACCACCTCGTCGTAGAGGCGCCTGCCGAGCCGAGCCACCTGCAGCTGTCCGTTCCACTCCGCCGGAACGTTGAGCCCGAACAGCACGGCGCGGCCCGCACAGGTTTCGAGCAGGCGCGTGGCCAAGGCAACGCCGAGCCGCGTCGAATCCGCGAGATTTTTCGTGCTGTGGGCGGACAGTGCCAGCGCCGGGATGCCGCGCAGTGCTCCCTCGCGTGCGGCTGCCACCGTGCCCGAATAGAAGGCGTCCTGGCCGAGGTTGAGGCCGCGGTTGACTCCAGAGAGCACCAGATCCGGCCGCCGCGGCAAGAACCGCGTGCCGGTGTGCAGTGCAACATACACGCAGTCCGCTGGCGTGCCGTCGATGGCCACGCAGCGAAACGCATGTCCATCGATCTCGCGGGAGCGCAGCGGCCGGTGCAGGCTGAGCGAGTGGCTGGTGGCCGACTGCTCGTGCATCGGCGCCACCACCACGACCTCGAAGGCGGCGCTGGCCGCCTGGGCCAGGGCGAGCAAGCCCGGGCTGTCATAGCCGTCGTCGTTGGACAGGAGCGCGAGGGGCTTCATGCGGCAAGAAGCCTACACCGCTCTCTTCGATCGGTCCTGGTACAGCGCCCTTGCGAGCGTCATGGTGGGGATGCTACGTGCCTGCTCCCGATGGCCAACACGACCGACATCCGCAAAGGGCTCAAAATCGAGATCGACGGCACGCCGTTCCACGTGGTGGAGGCGCAGTTCGTCAAGCCCGGAAAAGGCCAGTCCTTCACCCGCTGCCGCGTGAAGAACCTCGCCAGCGGCGCCGTCATCGAGCGCACCTGGAAGTCGGGCGAATCGGTCGAGTTGGCAGACGTCGAAGATCGCAAGCTCACCTACAGCTGGGACGAGGGCGAGACCTACGTCTTCATGGACTCCACCACGGGCGACCAGATCCACGTCGAGAAGTTCAAGGTCGGCGACGAGTCGCGCTTCCTGTCCGAAGGCCTCGACTGCTCGCTCACCATCTTCAAGGGCAACGCCATTGCGGTGGACTTGCCTGCCAACGTCGTGATGCAGGTCGTCTCCAGCGAGCCGGGCGTCAAGGGCGACACGGCCAGCGGCGCCACCAAGCCTGCCACGCTCTCCACCGGCGCCACGGTCAACGTCCCGCTCTTCATCAAAGAGGGCGAGTGGATCAAGATCGACACCTCGTCCGGCGCGTACCAAGAGCGCGTCAACAAGCAGTAATCCGCCCCAAGCCGCTTGCCGGACGAGCAGGCGAGGCGCACCCTTCGTCATCGATGAAGTCCTCTGTCCCAACCAGCCCGGTACTGGGCCCAGCTCGGTCCGCAACGGCGAAAACACCGCCGACGAGATGTGCTCCTCGTTCAGCATGGAGTAAAAAATCTGCTCTGGGGTTTGCCCGCTCAGCTTTCGCAGTGCACGATCACCGACGAGTGAAGTGAAGCCCGAGCTCTACGGACATACCGCCGGACTGTCCCCGCAGTCGGTGCGCTCGCTGGAACGCCTGTATCGTCGCCGCGTTCCAGAAAACGTGCTGTATACACCGGAACTGATGCGCCACTTGCTGGAGGCATCGGCTTTGGCGCACCGTCAGGTCGGCGTGCTGGTGCATCGCAGCGGCGCGGTCGAATACGTGCTCTTGGGCGACGCCAGCAAGATCGAGCTGCCGGATCTGGGTCGTCACCGCGCAGCCGAAGGACGCTTTCGCGGTCTCCGCCTTATCCATACCCATATCCACGGTGAAGATCTCACCAAGGACGACATCGTGGACCTCGTGCGGCTCCGGCTGGATCTGGTGTGCGCGCTGTCGCTCTCGCCCGAGGGCGAGCTGTACAAACTGACCTATGCGTACAACGTGCCCGGGGTGCCGGGCGAGGCTCCGTACCGTGTCGTCGGCCCGCTGCAGCCGTGGGCGCTCGACGTCAATCCCGGCGAGCTCGTGCGTGGTCTCGAGAGCGAGCTGGCGCGGCGCCGACGCGGCCGCGAGACCACCGCCAAGGATGGTCGCGCCATTCTCGTCCACGTCGGCACCAACGAAGACGCGCGCTTGGCCAAGGCCGACGCCGACACGAGCATGCGCGAGCTCGTCGAGCTGGCCCGCACGGCTGGCGTCCAGGTGGTGCACACCGAGATCCAGATCCGGCAGCGCCTCGACGCCCGCTACGTGATGGGCCGCGGCAAACTGGAAGACGTGGTGCTCCGCGCCGCCGAGCTCGACGCCGACGTGCTGGTGTTCGATCG
>JAYUXI010000382.1:0-3732 GCA_043753085.1 Myxococcales bacterium
TCGCACTGCAAGATCGAAGAGAGTGGCGGCAAGGCCACCGTCACCGATCTGAACTCGCGCAACGGGACGTACGTGCGCATCGCCAAAGAACAAGAGCTCTCGCACGGCGATTACTTGTTCATCGGCAAGAAGCTGCTGCGCGTCGAGATCACCGCGGCATGAGCCGGCCGCCTCCCCCGCGGGGGATGGTCTCGCGGCTCTCTTCCGAGACGTCGCCTTACTTGTTGCAACATGCAGGCAATCCCGTGGACTGGTATCCGTGGGGTGAAGAAGCGTTCACGCGCGCCGAGGCCGAAAACAAGCCCATCTTCCTGTCGGTGGGTTACTCCTCGTGCCACTGGTGCCACGTCATGGAGCGCGAGAGCTTCGAGGACGCGAGCACGGCCGACCTGCTCAACCACTATTTCGTGTCGATCAAGGTCGACCGCGAAGAGCGGCCCGACGTCGATGCGATCTACCAGCTGGTGCTGCAATTGGGCGGCCGCGGCGGCGGCTGGCCGCTGTCGGTATTTCTCTTGCCGGACCGTCGGCCCTTCTTCGGCGGCACGTATTTCCCGCCGGCCCCGCGCCACGGCTTGCCCGGTTTCCGCGAGGTGCTCACGGCGGTGGCCGCCAGCTTTCGCGACGAGCGTTGGAAGCTCGTGGACCAGGCGCGCGAGATGTCGAACGCGATTCGCGAGCTCTCCGTCGGCAAACCCGCTCCGCGCGCAGCGTCGAACCAGACCAGCGTGCTGATGCGGGCGGCGGCCACCAAGCTCGCGTCGCACCTCGACCCGGAGCACCACGGCTTCGGCACGCGGCCCAAGTTCCCAAACTCGATGGCGCTCTCTTTTTTGCTGCGGATGGCGCGCACGCTTGGGCGGGAAAAATGGTCGAGGGGGGTGCACGACGCGCTTTCTGCCATGCGCCGCGGCGGCATCTGGGATCAGCTGGGCGGCGGCTTCCACCGCTACTCGACCGACGAGCGGTGGCTGGTGCCGCACTTCGAGAAGATGCTGTACGACAACGCGCTGCTGCTCGGGTTTTACGCCGACGCGGCGCGTGGTCAGGCCAGTGCGCGCTACGCGGATACCGCAGCCGGCATCGTTTCATACCTCGATGAGATCACCGAGCCCACGGGCGGCTGGGCCGCGGCAGAAGACGCCGACTCCGAAGGGCGCGAAGGCCGCTACTTCGTGTGGACCCCGGCCGAGATTGGCGCCGTGCTCGACGGACCCGAGAAAGACGTAGCACTGGCGTGTTTCGGCGTGACCGAAGCCGGCAACTTCGACGACCACGGCGTGGCCACCCGCGAGACCGTGCTGCACGAAGCCAAGACGCCCACGCCTGCGGAAGCGCCGCTGCTCGAACGTGCGCGCACGGCGTTGCGCGTCGCGCGAAACGCACGCGAGCGTCCCTTCCGCGACTGCAAGGTGATCACGGCGTGGAACGCGCTCGCCATCGCCAGCCTCACCGAGGCCGCGCTCGTTTTCGATCGCAGCGCATGGCTGGCCAAGGCCGAGGCCGCGTTCGCACGCGTGTATCCGGGTGAGCCCACGCTCCCGCGCTACACGATGGCGGGCGTGCATGTGGGGACCGGATTTCTCGACGACTACGCGTACCTCGGCGAGGCGGCGTTCTTGCTGCATGGTGCCACCGGCACGCGCAACTATTTGCAGGTTGCACGCAAGCTGGCAGACGCCATGTTGGACCGTTTTTGGGACTCGAAGGACGAGTGCTTCTACGGCACCCCGCCCGACCCCCGGCTGCTGGCCCGGCCACGCGAGACGTTCGATCAGGCGGTGCCGAGCCCCGTAGCGGTCGCGTGCAAGCTGCTGCTGCGTCTGTCCACCGTGTGCGACGCCGCGTACGCCGCGCCCGCGGACACCGAGCTGTCGCGCCTGTTCGAGATCGCCGCGCGGCAGCCGCTCGGAATGTCCGAAACGCTGGCGGCGGTGGACCGCTGGCGCAACGGCAACGACGACGTGGTGCTGGTGGGTACGGCGGCAGACGAAACGTTGCGGCAGATGGCCCGCGCTGCATTCCGTGCGCCGCTGCGCAACGCGAACGTGGTGTGGCTCGACCCGGGCGATCCTCGTTCCGTCTCGCTGCTGGCGGCCACCGCCGAGGGCAAGTCGCGCCGCGGCACTGCCTTCGTCTGTCGCGATCGCACCTGCTCGCTGCCGCTCGAGGATCTCGCCGCCTTCGAGCGCGCCGTCTCGAGCTCGTGCGGCGGCGCGCAGGCCTGACCCTCTCGAGCGACTGCACGCGCTGGTGGCTCTCTAGGCGCGGTCAAAGGGCGGCGTAGGCCGCTTCGTCGAAGCCGACCACGACGGCCGCTTCGGTCACCAGTACCGGGCGCTTCACCAGCTTGCCGTCCGCACCGAGCCATCGCGCGAGGTCGGCATCGCTCGCGGCGTCGACCTTCGCTTTCCCAAGCGCGCGATAGCTCTGGCCGCTCGTGTTCAGCCACTTGCGCACGGGCTTGCCGCTGCGCGGGATCCATTGCGCCAGCTCCGCCTGCGTGGGCGGCTGGGCCACGATGGGGCGCACCGTGGGCGTGTGGCCGTGGGCCCGCAGCCAGGCGAGGGCTTTGTTGCAGGTGCTGCAGCCAGTGTAGACCAGTACGATCATTGGGCCCGCGTCACGAGCACCCGACTTCCCAGGATTGCGAAGTCACCCGACTTCCCAGGATTGCGAAGTCATCCGACTTCCCAGGATTGCGAAGTCATCCGACTTCGACCCGGTTGCGGCCGCGGCTCTTGGCCAGGTACATCGCCTTGTCGGCACGGGCAACCAGCTCGTCGAGCTCGGTCTCGTGGGCGTCGGGTACGAAGGCCAAGCCGACCGACGCGGTCTTGCGCAGTGGCGGCCCTGCGGCGAGCGCGAACTCGTGGTCGGCGATGGCGCGGCGCACGCGCTCTGCTGCCACGCGCGCGCCGGCTTCGCTGGTGCCGGGCAGCAGCACCACGAACTCTTCGCCACCCCAGCGGGCCACCACGTCGGTGGCGCGGGCCAGCTTGGCGAGCAAGTTGGCCACGCTATGCAGCACCATGTCGCCGGCTTCGTGGCCCAGCTCGTCGTTGACCTTCTTGAAGTGATCGACGTCGAGCAAGAGCAACGACACGGGGCCGCTGCGCTGCTTGCAGTGAACGTACTCCGACGCGAGGCCGCGGCGGTTGGGCAAGTTGGTGAGCGTGTCGGTGGCGGCCAGGCGCTGGGCTTCAGCCACCAGCATCGACATGCGGAGCACGCCGCCGAGCTCGTCGGCCAGGAGTGCGATGATGCGCAAGTCTTCGCGGTCGATGCCGCGGATCGCGAAAGAAAATGCCAGGGTGCCGACCACGTCGCTGCCAAAACGAATTTCCTGCAGGGTGGGCGCGGGTGCCCGCGTTTGGTTCAAAGGGCGGTCGTCTGCGAGGGAGTACAGCGGAGCGACGCCGGTCTTGCGGCGCTCGGACGGAGGCGCCTTGCCGAATGCTTCCTGCATCTCTCGCTCCGCCGCGTCGAAGAGTCCTGGATGGGCGTGAAGATGGAGCCGCTCTTCGCCGGCGATGCGCAACGCCATCCAACGGTAGGGAACCAGCGACGACGCGAGATCGGCCAACGCCACGAACAGCGACCGCGGCTCCTCGGCAAAGTGCGCCAGAGCGCGAGCCTGCGCCGTCACGGTCGACTCCAGAAGAAGCGTGTCGAGCAGATGCGAGATGCGTTCGGCCACGCCGTCTCGGTGATGGACCGGTGGCGGAATGG
>JAYUXI010000383.1:0-9070 GCA_043753085.1 Myxococcales bacterium
GAGACATGCGTCTCGCGCTCGGTCCCCTCGTGTTCGCCACGGTCGCCTTCGGCGCCGGCTGCGCCGTGCAGGCCGAGACGCGTGACGAAGAAGCCGCCACGCAGACCGCCGCGCTCGTGCATCTCGAGCGCAACGAAGGCAGCTCCCACGTCGTGGCGCGCTACGTCCGCGCGGCGCGGGTCACGGCCGAAGCCGTGCGCGCCACCGGCGGCACGTTCGACCTCCCTGCCCTCGGTCAATGCAGCCCGATCGATGCCCACGTCAGCATCGCGCCTGCGCCCGTCGAGCTGCTCGCGGCCGGCAGCACCGCCGTGCTGCAAGGCGACGCCGTCGTCGAGCTCGTGCCGCGCAGCGTGCCAGACATGTCGGATCTCGTCTCGGGTTTCGTCTACAGCAAGACTGCGGCGATCGCGCCTGGCCCCGCCAGCCTGGTGCTGGCCGGCGTCGCCGAGCCCATCACCATCGACGTGCCCGCGCCCCTGACCGACCTCGAGGTCGACGGCCTGCGCGGCGCCTCGCTCGACCTCGACGTCAGCGCCTCCGCCGTGCGCATCTCGTGGGCGGCGGCACCGGGCGAGAGCGTGGTGGTGGCCGACGTGCATGGTGCAGCGAGCGCCGTGCGCTGCACGCTGGAAGACACCGGCGCCGGCGAGATCGACCGCGCCTGGTTTGGCGCGCAGGGCACCCTGGTGCTGCGCCGCATGGTGCACCTCGAGCTCGAACGCGAGCCGTTCCAGCGCATCGTCATCGACTCCGAGACCAGCCGCGCGCTGCCCTACGCCAAGAGCCCGCGTTGATCGCCGCGGCCTTTGCCGCCATCTTTCTCACGGCTGCGTTCTCGCTGCCGGCGGCGCCCAAGGCCGCCATGAAGCCCGCGGCCAAAACGTCGAAGGTGGCCAAAAAACCGAAGCCGAGCCCGCAGGACGCGCAGTACCAGACTGCCGTCAGAGGCTGGCATTCGCCCGCAGCGGTCAAGCCGGATTCGAACCTGCCGGCGAAGCTGGTGCTGGTGTCACTCAACTCGGGCGAGCGCGTCGAGCTCGACGCCCACGGCGAGTCCGGAGATTTTTCGGCCCGCGCGGCCGAGGAAGCACGCTGGCTGTTTCGCGAGCGCGGCTCGGGGCGCAGCCATCCGGTCGAGCCACTCTTGCTCGACACGCTGTACCGCATCCAGCGGCACTTCAACGCGCCGATGCTGCGGGTGATCTCCGGGTATCGTGCACCCAAACCGGGCAGCCACTCGAACCACGGCCGCGGCCGCGCGTGCGACTTCGTGGTGCCGGGCGCCAGCGACAAGGACGTCGCCGAGCTCGCCCGCAGCTACGGATTTCGCGGCGTGGGCATCTATCCGAAGAGCGGCTTCGTCCACGTCGACATCCGCGATCGTTCGTATTTCTGGGTCGACAACAGCCGCCCCGGCAAGAAAAATCGCGAGCGCGGCATCCTCACCGGCAACGCCGCCAGTGCCGATCGCGAAGCGCGCGTGCGCGGCGACGTGACCCCGCCGCCGTACGCGGTGAAGCCCCCCACCGCCGATCAGGCTCCGGCCGACGACGACGAAGAGCACCTGGATGACGACGACGACGTAGACTCCGAGACGTGAGAGCCGATCTGCCCGAGGACGTGGCCGTACTGGTGCGCGCCGAACGCCTCGGGGACGCCGCCGGGGTGGCAGAGCTGCACGGCAACTTCGGCCTGGCCCGCGAGCTGTACGCTGGGGCCTGCGACTTCGCGCGCGCGGCCCGCGCTGCCGAGCGCATGGACGATCTGCCTGCCGCGGTGGTGCACTTTGCAGAGGCTGGTGCCCTGTCCGAGATCGAGCGCGTGCTGCCGCGCCTCGTCCGCGACGAGCGCGCCCTCGAGCTCGCAGCGTTCCGCTTGCAGAGCCGCGGCTTCGATCACGCCGAGGGCCTGGTGCGCGAGCGCATGAACGACTTCGCAGGCGCCGCCAAGGCCTTCGAGCGCGCCGGAGACGCACTGCGGGCCGCGGCCGTGCTGGAGCGCGGCGGCCAGTGGGCGATCGCCGGGCGCGTGCTCGAAGCGGCGCTGCGCCGCGATCCGAACCGCACCGACGTGGCGTTGTGGCTCGGCGAGCTGCTGCTGCGCTGCGGCAAGGCAGACGCCGCGGTGCGCGTGCTGCAACGCATCCCCGCCGAGGCGCGCGAGCGCCGCGCCGCGCTGGCCGCGTTGTCCGCCGCGTACGACCGCATGGGTCTGCTGCAAGCGCAGGCCGAGGCATACGCCGAACTGCAGCAGCTCGGACCGCCGTCGGCGCCGCCCGCGCTGCTGCCCTCGTCGCGCACGAACGTGGCGGCCGCCGCCGAGCTGCTGTTCGGTCGGTACCAGCCACTCGCCACCGTGCACGAGTCGGCCACCGCGCGCGTGCTGCACTGCATCGACACGCTGCGCGCCGACCAGGTCGCGCTGAAGATGTTCGTCGGGCGCGATCTGCTCGGCACCGGCCGCGACGCACTGGTGCGCTTCGAGCGCGAGATCGTCGCGCTGCGCGCGCTCGAGCACCCGCACGTGGTGCGTCCACGCGACTACCTGGCCGAGGGTCCCGCCGTCGTGACCGAGTGGATGGCGCAGGGCTCGCTCGCCGCCCTGCTCGAGCGCGAGGCGATCACCCCGCAGCGCGCGGTCGAAATCGCCGTGGCCGTGCTCGGTGCGCTGGGGCAAGCGCACACGCTCGGCATCCTGCACCGCGACGTGAAGCCCGGCAACGTGCTGTTCGACGCCGCCGGCACGCCCAAACTCGCCGACTTCGGCGTGGCGCACCTGGGCGATCTGTCCAGTACGGTCACCGCCGGACTCATCGGCACGTTTGCATACATGAGCCCGGAGCAGCGCCGCGGTCAGAGCGCCGTGGTGCAAAGCGATCTGTACGGAGTCGGCGCCATGCTGCTCGAGATGCTGACCGGCACCGCGCCCACCGACGAGGCAGCGCCGAAGCCCAGCGCCTTTCACCGTGAGCTCTCCGCTGCGCACGACGCCGCGGTGATGGCGCTGCTCGCCGCGCAGCCCGAAGCGCGGCCCGAGTCCAGTGCCGACGCCATCCGCACACTGTCGGCGCTGCGCTGGCCCATCCTACTCGACCACGTCGTGGTCCGGCAGCCGCCGCCGGAACGACCGTCGGGGCGACTCGACGACGATCGCGGCCGCTACCGCAGGGGCGGCGATGGCTTCGTCTGCACGCGCACCGGCCGCCCGGTGCAGTGCACCCCGCTCGAGTCGTCACACCTGGCGCGGGCGCGCATGTTTGCACGATGCACCCATCGCAGCGTGCAAGCCTCGCTCACCGCCAGCGTCAGCGAGGGCGCGCTGTGGCTCGAGCTGCCGCCGGGCCGACCGCTGGCGCGCGCGCTCACCGGCGCCGAAGCACACGCCCTGCGGGACGGCCTCGAGTCGCTCCACGGCGCCGGCTACGTGCACGGCCAGGTGGATGCCGAGCACCTGTGGGAGACGCAGCGCGGCGTGCTGCTCCGCTACGCCGCCGAGCTCCCGGCACTGGGCAGCGCGGCGCAGGATCTCCGCGCGCTTGCTACGTTCACGGCGCGATCGGTGTAGTCAGCGTCTTTTTCGCGCCGGCGCGCTCGATCTCGAGCACGATCGACGGTGCGGCACGCAGGCCCTCGAACGCGAGCTGCGCTTCGTCGGGGGTGCGGATCGGTTTGCCGCCCACCGCCAGCAGCACGTCGCCGGGCGCGAGCCCGACGCGCGCTAGATCCGACGCGCGCTCGAAATGCACCACGGCGAATCCGACGAAGATCCCGTCGCGCACCACCGGCGCCACCTCGGATCGAGCAAGGAGCTGCCCCAGGCCGCGCTCGACGGCAGCCAAGACCTCGGCGCGGCGGATCACGGCCGGCGCCGCGGCGAGGGCGGCGGTGGCTTCGGGCGCAGCGGGCTCCGGCGCCAGCTTGGTGGCACAACCGGCAATGACGACGAGCAGGCAGAGCAGCCGGTTCATGGAGACTCCTGGGCGAAAAAGTTGGAATGTGCACGCATCACCGCGGCGGCGATGCGTGCCTCGACGTCGTCGGCGCTGCCTTCGCCGGCTATCACCTCGATGCGATCGGCCGGCATGTGCCGCGCGAGCTCCCGGTAGAACTCGACCAGGGCCAGCTGCGTGGGGCGCTGATCGTAGAGCTCGTCGGCCTCGCCGCGGAGGGTGCGCCGCGCTTCGGCGATCGCGGCCGGCACGTCGAGCACGAGCACCAGATCCGGCCGGAGCGCGCGCTGGTTCAGCGTGCGGATCCAGTCGAGCGCCGCCGCGTCGCCGTCGCTGGTGACGCTCTGGTAGGCCAGACTCGACGCGTCGTAGCGATCCGACACGACGATGCCGCCCGCGGCGACGATCGGCTCGATCTCGGTGGCGACGTGGTCGAGCCGATCCGCCGCGAACAGGAGCGCCATGGTCTCCCATTCCGGCGCGCCCATCACGCCCGGACGCCGCCGCGAGCCGGCGATCAGACGGCCCGACAGAATCTGCCGCAAGAGCGCGCCGATCGGGCCCGTGCTCGGCTCGCGCGTGGCGATCACCCTGCGATCCAGCGTGCGGAGCCGGCGCACCAGCCGGTCGGTCTGGGTGGTGGTGCCGGCGCCATCGATGCCTTCGAGCACTAGAAACAAGCCGCGGCTCACGACGCCGCCCCGGGCGCCGGATCTTCCCCGAGCACGACGTTGTCGATGAGACGGGTGCCGCCGAAATGGCCGGCGATCGCCACCAGCACGCGCTCGCCCACCCGCGGCCCGGACGGCAGTGGCTGCAGCGTGTCAGGATTGGCGAGGGTGGCGTAGTCGAGCGAATCGAGCGCCGCCAGCGGGCCATGCAGTGCCGCCTCGAGCGCCGCGGCGCCCCGCTCACCGGCTGCGAACGCGGCGTGCACCGCGCGCAGCGCCGCGGCGATGGCGAGCGCGCGCTGCCGATCCGCCGGCGACAGGTAGCGATTGCGCGAGCTCTTGGCCATGCCGTCGGGCTCGCGCACCGTGGCCGCGCCGACGATCTGCACGGGCAGCATCAGGTCGAGGGTGACTCGCCGTAGGATCTGCAGCTGCTGGTAGTCCTTGCGGCCGAACACCGCGCTGCACGCGCCCACCAGCGCGAACAGCTTGGTGACCACCGTGGCCACGCCTTCGAAGTGGTGCGGCCGATGCGGGCCGCACAGCACCTGGCTCATCGCACCGACGTGCACGCGCGTGGTGTCTCCCGGCGGATAGAGCTCGGCGGCCGTGGGCGCGAACACGAGCAAACCCCCAGCGGGTGCCGGCACTCGGGCAATGGCGGCGAGATCCGCGTCGAGCGTACGTGGGTAGCGCTCGAAGTCCTCACCGGGCGCGAACTGCGTGGGGTTGACGAAGATGCTCACGACGACGAGCTCGCCGAGGCTGGCGGCGCGGTCGACGAGCGTGAGGTGCCCTTCGTGCAAGGCGCCCATGGTGGGCACGAACGCCACGCGCTGCCCGCGCGCCCGCGCCGCGGTGGCCCGGGTTCGCAATTCTTCGGCGTGCGTGACGGTGAGTACGGCCATCGGCGCCGACTTTAGTGACCCCTGCCGCAGGTTCCCACTTCTTTACTTGGGGTCCGAACTGATCGATGCTGACCGCCCATGTCATCCGGACGCGCGCCCGTGGCCCCCGCCACGAGGATTTCCAGAGTCTTCCGCTGCGCCTCCGTGGCCCTGCTCGCGCTCTCCGCGGCCACGCATGCGCCCACGGCGCACGCGGAACCAAGCAAAGAAGAGTTGCAAGTTGCACGCACTTTGTTTGGGCAGGCCCTGGCCGAAGAAAACCAGGAACGCTGGGCGCAGGCGCTTGCCAAGCTCGAGAGTGTGCAGGCGATCAAAGCGTCGCCGGCGGTGCGCTTTCACATCGCGCTGTGCGAAGAAAAGCTCGGGCGCCTCGCCGCGGCGCTGAGCGACTACGAAGCCGCGCGCGTTGCCGCCCGCAACGAAAACAGCAAGGAAGTGCTGGCGATGGTGGAAGAACCGATCGCTCGCCTGACCGCCGAGGTGCCGCACGTCACGCTCCTGCTCGAAGCGCCCCCGCCCGGTGCGACGATCCAGGTCGACGGGCGCACTCTGGCGGCCGTCGGCTTCGGCGTGGCCATTCCGCTCGATCCGGGAACGCACCAGATCGTCGTGTCGGCCCCGGGCCGCGTGGCCTTCGCGCACACGGTCGTGCTCCGCCCCAGAAGCGACGTCGGGTTGCAGATTGCGCTCCTGGCCGAAGCCGTCGCGGCGCCGGTGGCTCCACCGCGCGAGCCCGTCAGGATCCGCCATCCACTGCGCCCGTACGCGGTCCTCACCAGCGTCGGCGCCGTCGTCACGCTGGGCGCAGGCCTCGGCATGATCTTCGGGTCGGGCGCAGTGCTTTCGTCCAAGGAGGGCAGCTGCCTTCCCCGCAGCGACTGCGGTCCGGTCACCACCGTGCAGGTTCTCGACTGGGCCGGCCTCGGCTCGCTGATTGCCGCCGGCGGGCTCACCGTTGCCTCGGTCGTGCTGTGGACCCGGCCCGGCACGCGCGACGCCACGGCCCGTGCAGTGCACACGCAAATCGGCGCCGCGCCCGGCCGACTGGTGCTGCAAGGAACATTCGAATGAAGCGCGCACTGCTCGTCTCTACTGGCCTGCTGTTGGCGGTCACCACGGTCGCGGCCTGCGTGGATCTCTTCCACGACACCGACTCGCTGTTCGCCGACGCCGGGGACGTGATCGCCTCCGATGCCGACCCGCCCGACGCCTCGGCGCCGCGCGGGCTCGTCTGCACCGGCAGCATCCAGGCCCTCGCCACGGCCGAAACCGCCTGCGCCTGGCTGGGCGCGTGCGCGCTGCCGTTCGGAGTGAACGAGCCCGGTGGCTGCATGGTCCAGGCATTGCGCGCCTACGACTGCACGTTCGACCCCAGCAACGTGCCGCGCGCCGAACGCGCCGAGTTCTGGGCCTGCCTGCAGACCGCGAGCGAGGCCAGATCGTGCGGCGCGGTGCGCACCTGCGTGATGCCGGGCTTGCTGGGCCTGCAGACGTGCCAGGCGGACAACAACGATTTCTTCGTGTGCCTCGGCGATCGGCCGATGCGCAGCCGGGTCTTCTGCCGCGATTCCGACGGCGGCAACGTTCCGTTCACCGGCGCCGAGAACTGCGCGGCCGCTGGCGGCACCTGCATCACCCGCGGCGGCCGCCCGGCGTGCAGCACCGCCGCCGATCCGCTCGGACTGGGCAGCGCGTGCAGCCGCTCCACCTGCCAGAGCCCCACCTCGCTGTCGATCTGCGAAGGCAACGAAGCTACCGGCATCGAGGTGGCTCAGGTCGATTGCACGCAGGGCGGCAGCGGCACGTGCGGCTCGGGCACCGACGCGGGACCGGGATGCGTAGCCGCCAGTGCGGCGACCGGCAACTCGTGCTCGCCAGACACGGAGGTACGGTGCAACGGCGCCACCGCCACCCGCTGCCGCAACTCCGTTGCCGAAGAAGTGGCGTGCGGCAACGTTGGGCTTGGCTGCGAAGCCGACGGCGCCGTGTTCACCTACGAAGGCTGCCAAGCCGCCGCCCCGCGCGACGCCGGCGAGGACGCGGAGGCCGGTGACGGCGGGCCTTGCAAACCAGGCTGCACCTCTGAAGGCGACGTAGTCGCCTGCATGAACGGCCTGGCGGTCGTGGTCGAGTGCTCTGCCAAGGGCCTGGGCCGGTGCGTGCCTCAGACGTCGCTCGGCGAGCCCGACGCTTTCGGGTGCCAGGCGCCTGGCGCCGAGGCCGGCGCCGACTGATCGTCAGAGCCGATCCTCGAGCGTCGCGCAGAAGCAGCGTCTTCCGACGCTTTGCGCTCGTCGTCGTTTTGCTCGCCCTTGCCCGACTTCTTCTGACGATGGCGGCGGTCTACTTGCCGGGGGCGCTCCAGCGTGGCAGACGACAGCGACGCAGTCGTACTGGGCGCCGCAGCCCGCGGCGACAACGTGCGCGCAGAGGGCGCAAACGTCGGCGGCAGCTCGGCCTCGGTCCGCTGAAAGGCGCTGGCCGTGGAGGCCGGTGTAGAGCGCACCGGGTTGCGCGCCCGGGTTGGCGGCCGCAATCGTGTCGTAGTCGGCGGGCGGCGCCCGCGAGAGACGCGCGCTGGCCCGGCTGCTCTGGAACAGGCGGGTGGCGTCCTCGTCGTCGCGCACCGGCGGGCTCCGACCCGTCGGCGCTTCGCCCAATCAGTCTGCCAACGATTTTGCCGCTTCCGAGATCCCTTTCGCTTTTGTCGCGTCCCACGCTGGGTTGCGACCGCTCGGCCTCGGCGCGGGACCGCTGGCAGTGCGGACCGGACAATCCAGCACGGTCTCGAGTGCCGGGGCGGCGGGCAATCCGATAGAGTGGGAACAACTTCGCTCGAACCTGCGTCTTGCTTCTTGTCCTCTTCGTCCCCCCCTTCATGAAGCCGCCCACGCGAACCGCCCTGCCTCTCTTTGCGAGCGCTGCGTCGCGCGTGCGCGGGCGGCTCGCGCTACGGCAGCTCTGGTTCGGCGCGATCGGCGGCGGCGGCGTGGCCTGCGCGGCGATGCTCGCGCGCTGGGGACTCGGCGCAGAGTGGCCGCGTCTGGCGCTGCTCGTGCTGCCGGGTCTCGGCGCCCTCACCGCGCTCGCGGCCGCGCGCGCGCGGCGCTGGAGCGACGCGGACGTCGCGGCCTACCTCGACGCGCGGCTGCAGCTGCCGGAAGTCTTGCTCACGTGGGTGCACGCTCCGGCGCAGCCACTCGGTCTCGATGGGCGCGCGGCACGCGCCTTGGCGCCGCCCACGCCGGCGCCGCGCGCGTGGTCGCCGCGGCTCGTCGCCGGCACCGCTGCGACCGCCACACTGCTGGTGCTGGTGGGCACGCTGCCGGCGCGCGAAGCGCCGCGGCGCGCCCTGCGCGGAACCGAGCGCGCCCTGCCCGCTCCCAGCCTCATTGCCCTCGCCGCGCTGCGGGATTTGCCGGCCCGCGACGAGGCCGAGCGCGAACGCCGGCTGGCATTGATCGCCGAGGGCGAGAAGCTCGACGCCGAGCTGCGCCGCGGGATGTCGCGCGAGGAGGCGCAGGCGCGGCTCGGTGCGC
>JAYUXI010000384.1:0-3725 GCA_043753085.1 Myxococcales bacterium
ATTTCCTCGACCGCGGAGTCGTAGACGATCTTGATCTTCGGGTTCTCGAACACGCGCTTCTGCATGGTCTTGCTGGCGCGGAATTCCTTGCGACGGTGCACCAAGGTGACCGACTTGCAGATGCCCGAAAGATACATCGACTCTTCCATGGCGGTGTCGCCGCCGCCCACCACGACCACGTCTTGGTTGCGAAAAAACGCGCCGTCGCACACAGCGCAGGCCGACACGCCGCGGCCCTGCAGCGCGGATTCGCTCGGCAAGCCGAGCCACTTGGCCTGCGCACCGGTGGCGATGATCACGGTCCTGGCGTGGTACTCGACGTCGTCGTCGCCAGCGAACACGCGCAGCGGCCCGTCTTTCTTCGAGAAGTCCACCCGGTTCACGTCCTCGGTGCGGACGTCGACGCCCTGGTGCAGCGACTGATCGCGAAACCGCTTCATGAGATCGGGGCCGGTGACTCTTTCGGGAAAGCCAGGGTAGTTCTCGACGTCGTTGGTGATCATGAGCTGACCACCGGGGATCCCGCCGCGCACCATGCCCTCGAACATCAGGGGCTTCAGGTTGGCGCGAGCGGCATAGATGCCAGCGGTGTGGCCGGCAGGGCCGGAGCCGATGATGATCACGTTGTGGAGAGCGGGCATGACGGCCGGCACTATAACGCGGGCGCAGAAGCCCCGAGGCAATTTCGGCCAGGTGCGCTGTGATGCCGCAGCCTTCTGCCTGCACCGCATGCTCGAACGGCGGTGGCGTACGGTCCGCTGGCGCGGGATCAGCCCGCGATGAATCGACATGGCCAATCGCACCGCGAGCACTCACCCCGCGGCGAGCGCGCGCGCCAGGTGCGGCGCCGTCTTGCCCTTCGATTTGGCCACGCGCGCCGGCGGCCCTTCGGCCACGATCCGCCCGCCCGCATCGCCCGCGCCCGGGCCCACGTCGATAACCCAGTCGCACGACGCCACCACGCGCATGTCGTGCTCCACGACAACCACGGTATTCCCAGCCGCCACGAGCTCGCGCAGCTGCAGCATCAGCTTGTCGACATCGGCCGGATGCAACCCCGACGTGGGCTCGTCGAGCACGTAGATCGTATCGCCGCGCCGGATTCGCTGCAGCTCCGTGGCCAACTTGATGCGCTGCGCCTCACCGCCCGACAGCTCGGTAGCCGGTTGCCCGAGCCGCAGGTAACCGAGGCCCACTTGCCGCAGCACCGCGAGCGCGCGCACCAGCGCCGGCTCCTCACTGAAGAACGCATGCGCTTCGTCGACCGTCATTCCCAGCACCTCGGCCACGTTCTTGCCGCGCAGCTGGACCTCCAGGGTTTTTTCGTTGTACCGCGCGCCGCGACACGCCGGGCACGGTGCATAGACGCTGGGCATGAACAGAAGCTCCACGCTCACGAAGCCTTCGCCCTCGCAGGTCTCGCAGCGGCCCTTGGCCACGTTGAACGAGAAACGCCCCGCGTCGTACCGGCGCGCCTTTGCCGTCTTGGTGGCCGCCAGCAGCTTGCGCACGTGGTCGAACAATCCCGTGTAGGTCGCAAGATTCGACCGCGGCGTGCGGCCGATCGGTTTCTGATCCACGCTGACCAGCCGTTTCAGCCCTTCGAGCCCACCCGCGATGTGCCCGCCCGTCGCCACGACCGGCCCCTCCTCCGGCGAAGCCTCTTCCACCGCCTCGGGTTTCTGCCCCAGCGCTGCGCCCACCAGATCCACCAGTGCCTGGCTGACGATGCTCGACTTGCCGGAACCAGACACCCCCGTCACCGCGGTCAGTACGCCGAGCGGAAATGAAACGTCGAGATTCTGCACGTTGTTTCGCGTGACACCTTCCAGCCGCAACGATCCTTGCGCCGCACGCAAGGGGGGCGGCAGCGGCGCCATGCGCTCGAACACGTAACGCCGCGTCTGCGACTCCGTTGCATCGCGAAGGCCGGCGAGCGGCCCGCTATACAAGATCCGACCGCCCTGCTCGCCCGCCTGCGGCCCCACGTCGACGATCCAGTCCGCGTGCCGGATCAGATCCACGTCGTGCTCGACGACGAACAGCGAGTTGCCCGAGTCCTTGAGCTGGCCGAGCGCCACGCGCAGCGACTCGGTGTCCTCCGGGTGCAGCCCCGCCGACGGCTCGTCCATGACGTACACCACACCGAACAGGTTCGAACGGATCTGCGTGGCGAGCCGGAGCCGCTGCAGCTCACCCGGCGAAAGCGTGGGCGTACTGCGCTCGAGCGACAGATACCCGAGCCCGAGCCGCTGCAAGATCTCGAGCCGGGCCAGCAGATCGCGCGCGATGCGCTCTGCGACCACGGCCTTCTCGGGATGCGCGGTGTCGACTGCTCCCCGTCCCGCCGCCGTGGGCGCCAAGACGGCCGCCACGCGATCGAGCGAAAGCCGCCCGAGCTCGCCGATGTCGAGCCCGCTGAACGTGACCGAGAGCGACTCGCGCCGGAGCCGCTTGCCATGGCACGTGGCGCAGTCGCCGCCGATCAGGTATCGCGACACGCGCCTCTTGATGATGGCGCTCTGCGTGGTGGCGAATGCACCGAGCACGTAGCGCTTGGCGCTGGTGAACGTGCCCATGTAGCTGGGCTCTTCCTTGCGCCGGCGCGCCGCCCGGATCTCTGCGGTGGTGAAGCCCGCGTACACCGGCACGGTGGGCTGCTCCTCGGTGAAAAGGATCCAGTCGCGCTCTTTCTTCGGTAGCTTCCGCCACGGCACGTCTACGTCGATGCCGATCGTGCTCAGGATGTCTCGCAGGTTCTGCCCGTGCCACGCGGGCGGCCACGCCGCCACCGCACGCTCGCGGATGGTGAGCGTGTCGACCGGAACCATCGAGCGCTCGGTGACGTCGTACACGCGGCCGAGCCCATGACACGTGGGGCACGCGCCTGCCGGCGTGTTGGGCGAGAACGCATCGGAGTCGAGGCGACCAAGGCCCGCGGGATAGTGGCCCGCGCGCGAGTACAGCATGCGCAGCGAATTGGAGACGGTGGTGACGCTGCCCACCGACGAGCGCGACGTGGGCGCACCGCGGCTCTGCTGCAACGCCACGGCGGGCGGCAAGCCCTCGATCGAATCCACGTCGGGCACTCCCACCTGATCGATCAGGCGCCGCGCGTAGGGCGTGACCGACTCGAAGTAGCGTCGCTGCGCCTCGGCGTAGAGGGTGCCGAACGCGAGCGACGACTTGCCCGAGCCCGAGATGCCGGTGAATACCACCAGCGCGTCGCGTGGCACGTCCACGTCGACGTTCTTCAAGTTGTGCTGGCGGGCGCCGCGCACCCGCACGAAACCATCCGCCAGGGCCGGTGCTACGGGGCGGGTCATGACGTGGCCACCATGCGCACGCCGGGAAACCCGCGCAGCCCCCCGTTCACTCGTTCTCGACCGCACCGTCCAGCGAGTCGCGGCCGTCAATCACGTCCAGGCTGCGTAGTCTGCCGTGTAGAGCGCGGCGACGAGATCCGTGCTGTGGGGAGCGCACCCGCCGATCTGACCGCTAGCCTTGCGACGCCGTGCGCATCGACTCCAGCCGATCGTAGTGGCGGTAGCCCAGCTTCTCGAGGGCGCTCTTGGGCGCCAGCCCGATGTCCACCAGGGTCTTGATGGAATACGTGCCGGCCAGCACCGGCGGGCCGTAGGCGCGCATGGACTCGGGCGTGCGAAATTTCTCCAGCGGATACAGGCGCTGGTTGGCCTGGGCGTGCATGAAGTGTGCAGACGAGA
>JAYUXI010000385.1:0-3717 GCA_043753085.1 Myxococcales bacterium
GACGCCTGCTCCCGTCGCTGCAGCGCCCGTCGTCCCGAAGACGCCCGAGCCCGTGGTCGCCGCGCCGGTGGCCCCGAAGACGCCTGCTCCCATCGCCGAGGTTGCAGCCGCGCCCGCGCCGCGCAAGCTCGGCCAGCCTGCGCCCACCGCGTCGGCCGCGCTCGAGCAGGCCGACCCTCGCCACGCCGCGGCGCGCAAGTTTGCCCGGCTCGCGGTCAGCGAGATCAAGCTGTACCAAGAGGTCGAGGTCGTCGAAGGCCGGGCCGCCGACGATCTATGGACGCGGCTCCGGCAAGACATCGACATGTGCATCGCCACGTACGAGCGACGCGTGCCGGAGGAAGTGCGCGCGCAGTTCGACCACCTGTACGACGAGCTGGTGCGCCAATTGGCCGAAGGCGATCCCGCCAAGATGGGCGCCGATGCACCGACCACGACTGCGCGTCAGGCCCCGCTCAAGCGCATGTAATCTACACCGTCGCCGGAGCGCCGGAACCCGGCGGGTCAGTCGATACCAAACACGGCGCGGCGCCTTGCCACCATGTCACCAAGGGTAAGCCTCGGTGCGCAGCTGTCTCGCCGCCGACCATGTCCCCCGGCGCGTCCGAACGACCGTGTGGCGTGGAACCTGGTACAAATCCCCGTTGGCTGTTACACCTCACGCGATTGGACGCCGCGCGAAAAGGCACGGCCCTCCTGGTTCGTCCGAAACCAATTGCCGCGCAGCCCCTACGCTTGGAGAGGGAGATGGATCCTTCGTGAAATTTTCACTCGTGCTGAGCGCAGCGGTTCTGACCGCCTGCTTCGCAGGCTGCTTCGTCGACAACCCGAACGCGCTCGCGCCCGCCGCAGACGCGAGCGACGTGGCGCCGACCCAAGACTCGGGCGCGGCGGCCGACGCCGGTCCCACCGCCACGCCGCTTTGCACCAAGTACGGCGGCTTCGGCACCGTGCAAGCCATCATCGGCCGGCTCTTCCAGAGCCTCCTGGCCGACTGTCGGATCAGCAAGTACTTCTCGTCGCTCACCACCGACCGGCAGGTGCACCTGTACGACTGCCTCGTCGATCAAGTGGCGGTCGTGCTCGGCTGCCCGGGCATCGAGTACGACGTCGACAGCAACGGCGTC
This sequence comes from Myxococcales bacterium, assembly GCA_043753085.1. GTDB lineage: Bacteria > Myxococcota_A > Polyangia > Polyangiales > Polyangiaceae > JAYUXI01. Next base: position 1,128 of record JAYUXI010000385.1, read on the forward strand.
GACTGCCGCGACATGCGCGCGTCGCACAAGGGCCTGGCGATTCGCGGCGAAGACTTCGACGCGCTCGTCAGCGATCTCGTCACCGTGCTGCAGGACTTGCAAGTCGAGCAAGCCGACATCGAAGCCCTCGCGCCCACTTTGGAGAGCTTGCGCGGCGACATCGTCACGAACTCGGCTCCGGGCCTCTCCAAGCCCGTCTGCGACGCGGGCAAGTGATGCGGCGCGGCCTGCAGATCCTGTTCGGCGCGAGCGCCGTGCTGGGGGCAGCCGCGGCGCTACATGCGCCGCTGCTGCGCGCGCTCGCTCCGTCCAGTGCATGCCCGGTCGACAAACCCACGCTCGACAGCCTCGAGAAAACCCGCGCGCGCGCGTTGCCGTCCCTGCGTGGTCGGCAGCCGGCGCCGTCGCACGCTGCGCTTGGTTTCGAGATCGGCACCACCACCGCCGTCCAGGCCAGCCGACCTGGCTGCGCCTGGGAGGTGCCTGCGGCCTTGCTGCGATGCCCGGAGGATCAAGGCTCCCTCGTGGCGCGCTTCGATCGCAACGGTCTGCTGGTCGGTCTCGACCGCCAGGACGCCTCACGGAGCCCGGCGGACGCCCTGCGCGTGTTCGAAGAACGCCTGCGTTCGTACGAGGGCCAGTACGGCGCGCCGCACGGTCGCGGTGGGGATGCCACCGCCGCGTTCTTGTCGGCGCCGCTGCGTCAAGCAGGCGCGCGTTATCGCTTCGACGATCTCGCCATCGACGTCACCGCCACGTATCTGGGCGATGGCGTGATCGTGCGCGAGCAGATCCGCGAGGTTCCGCCCGGAAAGCCAGGACAAACCAGTGGCTGAAGGCGCGCCTGCCATCGATCCGTTTCTCGGCCGCAACCTGGCCGACAAGTACGTGGTCGAATCGTTCATCGGCGGCGGGTCGATGGGCGCGGTGTACCGCGCGCGCCAGCTGGCGTTGCAGCGCGTCGTGGCAATCAAGGTGATGTATCCGGAGCTCGCCACCGACCGTGAGTTCGCCGCGCGTTTCCGCCGCGAGGCCCACGCGGCGTCGCGTCTGGCGCACACCAACTCCATCACCATCACCGACTTCGGCGAAGAGCCCGACGGCCTGCTCTACCTGGTGATGGAATACGTCGCCGGCCCGAGCCTCGAGGACTTGCTGGAACGGGGCGAGTCCCTGCCGGAAGAGCGCGTCGTCGACATCATGTCGCAGATTCTCTCGGCGCTCGCGGCCGCGCACGACGCGGGGATCGTGCACCGAGATCTGAAGCCCGCGAACGTCCTGGTCATCCAGAAGTTCGACGACGACGGCTACCCGATCGACCACGTGAAGGTGTGCGACTTCGGTGTGGCTTCGCTGCGCGATGTCGCCGCCGAGGGCGTGATTCGGCCATCGCAAGACGGCATGGGTGCCGTGTCGCCGGAGCACGCACAAGAGGCGCGCCGCACCGGCTTACGGCCGATGCCGAAGGCTCTCACACTGGCGGGCGCCGTGGTGGGCACGCCGGCGTACATGTCCCCCGAACAAGCCTCGGGAAAACCGCAAGACGCGCGCAGCGATCTGTACTCGCTCGGTGTGGTCTTGTTCGAGCTACTCACCAGGCGCTTGCCGTTCGACGGCGCCACCGCCGAGGAGCTGATGGCGCGTCACATCGTCGCGACGCCTCCCTCGCCCGCCACGCTGGTGGCGTGTCACCCAAAGCTCGCCGAGGCGTGCCTGCGCGCCCTGCAAAAAAATCCCGCGGCGCGTTTTCCGAACGCGCGGGCGATGCGCGCCGAGCTCCGCAGCGTGCACCAGCTGCCGTCGCTCGGCGACGTGCCCACGCTGTCTTCGCCCTCGGTTGACCCGCGCTCGAGCAGTGCCAGCGGGACGATTCGACTCGGCACTTCCAGTGCATCCATGCCCGTCGCGCGGCGCGATCTGCTGCCTCGCGAAACGGTCGCGGAAAACGTGCCTGCCTCGATGCGAGTCGCCGGACAGGAAGCGCACGACGGAATCTCCACGATGGGACGCGATCGCAGCGCACGGCCGAAGTGGCCCTACGCGCTGGGCGTCCTGCTCGTCGCTGGCAGCGCAATCGCCTACGCCGTGCGGAGGGAGCCAGTCGTCGTCGTGGCAGCGGCGCTGCCGGCGAGCAGTGAGCTCCGCACCGAGCCTGCTCCGGCCACATCCGTGACCGTGGACGTGGCGCCTACGTCGTCGATGGCGCCGGGCGAGTCCGCCGCACCGGTCGCCGCGGTTGCCCCCAAGAACCTGCCGGCCATGCCAGGCAGCCGCACGAGCAGACCCGCGGCCTCCGCGCCAGAGCGGGCTGCGGTGACGCCGCTGGTCGCGCCGGAGCCAGCCAAGCCGTCGCCGATCACGCCCGCTCCGATTCTGCCGGAGCCAGCCAAGCCGTCGCCGATCACACCGTCTCCAGCCGCTCCCGCCTTCGTGCCGGATCACGCCCGGGTCCGCATCGCGGTGGCGTCGGTGAGCCGCATCCAACGTACGCCCGTTCTCTCGGTGGTGCAGCGCATCGACGTGAACGACTGCTACCGCGCCACGCTGCGCGCGCTCGGCCGCGCCGAGGGAGGCGCTGGCTCGGTCTCCC
>JAYUXI010000386.1:0-3716 GCA_043753085.1 Myxococcales bacterium
CGACCGGGGCGACGACGAGGCGACGCTCATGTACCAGCCGCAGCGCCGTCCGAACAATGTGCGCAGCGCCAGTCACTTCCCGCTGGCGCCGCGCCTGCCTGTCATCCAGCTCGAGAGCGTGCCGGCCCTGCCGCCGTCCCAGCTCGTGGTCGCCGAGTCGACGCCGGCCGTCACGTTCGACGCCGAGAGCGGTGAGTACGCTCGCGTGCCCACGATGCCGGTGCCGCGAATGTCGGTCGCGCCTCGCGCCCACCGCTTGCCGTACTTCGCGGCCGGTGTCCTGGCCCTCGCCGCCGGCGCCCTCGTGGTGCTCCTGGCCGGCGTCGGCAAGAAGTCCGCGCCGTTCCCCACCGCATGGCAAACCGGCACGGCCGCCGCGAGCGCGCAGACGGCGCAGCCCGCAACGGCACGGCCTACACCCGTGGCGCAGAGCGTGAACGCCTCCCATGCGCCCGCTCGGTCCGTTGCCGAGCGGAAGGCCCACGCGCAGCCCCCAGTGCCGGCGGCGCCGAAGATCGCCGCCGCATCCAGGCCGCTCGCGCCCAGGACCGAAAAGGCAGCCAAGCCCAGCAAGCCCAGCAAGGGCGACGTCGGCCTCTCGAAGTCGACTGCCGACATCGCGACCGGTTTGCTGCACGACTCGCCCTGACCGCACCTGTGCGATGATGCTGCTCGATGATTCAGCAGCAGAACCAGGCGTACCGGATGCCGGCGCCCGCTCCGCCCGCAAACCTGTCCGCTTCTTCCGAAAAGACCCGTCGGGTCGTCGGGTGGGTCGTGTACGTGCTCGGCATGCTCGTGGGCGGGCTGCTGCTGTTCGCGCTGTTTCTGGTGCCGCCTTTGCTCGACGCGAAGTCGCTCATGCTGCAGGCCATGGGCACCGGCGCACTCTTCGCACTGCCACTGCTCGGTGTGTACATCTGGGTGCCGTGGATCGTCGACCGGTACGATCCCGAGCCGCTTTGGGCGCTCGTGGCGGTGCTGCTGTGGGGCGCGATCGCAGCCTGCGGTTTCTCGGCGGCCATCAACTCGCTGGTCGGCGGCGTGGCCTATCTGATCGGCGGCAAGTCCTTCGGTGAGGTCGTCGGCGCGTGCATCAGCGCGCCGCTCGTCGAAGAGTTCTTCAAGGGCTTTGCCATCTTCTGGATGTTCTACTTTCGCAAGCGCGACTTCGATGGCGTGGTCGACGGCATCATCTACGCGACCTTCGTCGCGCTGGGCTTCGCGGCAGTCGAGAATATTGTGTATTATGCACGTGCCGCCGAAGTCGACATGCTGAAGGGGGCCGGCGGCGCGCTGGTGGGCACGGTGTTCATCCGTGGCATCGTCGCCCCGTGGGGTCACCCGCTGTACACCGCCATGACCGGCATCGGCTTCGGCATCGCCCGCGAGACGCGCAGCACCGCCAAGCGCTGGCTCGCTCCCCTGGTCGGGTACCTCGCTGCCGTCTTCCTGCACTTCGTCTGGAACATGGCGGCCACACTGTCCGGCACGCTGGTACTGGTCATGCTGCCCATCTGGTTTCTCATGGTGCTCGGCTTCGCTTGTCTGGTGATCTGGCTGGTGGTGCGCAAAGGCCGCATCATTCGCGACCATCTCAAGGACGAGATCTTCATGGGCAACCTCACCCAGACCGAGCTCGTCATGATCACGTCGTTCTTCGGACGCTGGAAGGCGTCGTTTTCGTTCGGCGGCAAGGCTGGGCGGCGTTTCGTCGACGCGGCGGCACGCTTGGCGCTCAGCAAGTGGCATGCGGATCGTGCCATGGGCGGCAAGAAGGGCACGGTCAGTGCCGACTTCGTCGTGCCGCTCCGCCAGCAGTTGCACACGCTGCGCGCCGAGGTGTCGCGTGCGCTCGGCAGGCAAGTCGAGCAGCCCCGGCCCTGGGCTCCGCCCGGCGCGCCGCACCACGCTCCGCATCCGCAGATGCAGCCTCCGCACTGGCGCCCGCCACTTGGCCCCGGCGGGTACGGCGGCCCGCAGGGTGGCGGTGGGCACGGCGGTCCGCAGGGTGGCGGCTACGGGGGGCCGCGGTGACACGCTTCGTGCTGGTGCGGCACGGCGAAACGCTCGACAATCGCGCCGGCGTCCTGCAAGGGCAAGCCGGCAAGCCGCTCTCCGACCTCGGGCACCGGCAGGCCCAACGTCTGGCTCAACGGCTCGCGCCGTTCGCGTTCGATGCGTGCTGGTCGTCCGACCAAGATCGCGCGCGCGAGACCGCAGAGCACCTGGTGGCGCCGCACGGTCTGGTTCCACTCTACGTCAAGGCCCTGCGCGAGGTGTTCGTCGGGACCTGGCAAGGCCTCACCTCGGCGCAGGTGTTCTCGCAGTATCCGGAAGAACACGCGGCGTGGAGCCGCGGGGAAGACATTCCGCGCGGTGGCGGCGAGCGCTACGAAGACGTGGCCATTCGCTGCGCGGCCCAGCTCGCATCCATCGCGGAAGCCTTCCCGCACGGCACGGTGCTCGTCGTCTCGCATGGCGCAGCGCTCCGCTCGGCCGTGCATCGCCTGCTCGGCCTGCCGCTCGGCGCGCTCGGCGGGTTGCACAATGCATCCTTGTCCGTGTTCGACTACCTTGCGCGCGAACCAGACCGCACCGTCCAGCACCAGGCCTTTCGGTCCGCCACGAAGACCCACGTGCTCCACGTCTGGAACGACACGGGCCACGAGCTGGATCCGGCCGAAGACGCCCTGGCAAAACTGCTGCCCCGCAAGCCCTGACGCAATCTGCAGTCGATGTGGCAACGTGCTTGCCCGGGTGCCAACGTGCTTGCCCGGGTGGACGGAGGATGTACTTCTCGCTCCGCACGAGCGACATCCACCGCGTCACCTCCGTGGTCGGTGACCAGCAACGTCTTCGTATCGACCGGATCGCGCGTATTCGTTGCCAAAAACGCGGGGCGATGGGCGTACAGTCCAGCCGCATGCTTCCCGCGGCCATGTGGCTACCCGCCGAAACCGTGCTGCTGCGGCGGGAGACCGCGTCGTGACGCTGTTCACGCTGCTGTTGTACGCTGTCGTGCACCTCGGCGCGTGGGCCTCGCTCTTCCGGTGGCTCACGCCGCGCTGGCGCATCGCTCTCGCACTTGTTTTTCCGCCGCTGGTCGCGCTCCATCTGTGGGAACGCGCGGAGTCGGCTCCGGACGCAAACGAACGCAGACGAGCGCTGTGGATGGCGCTGGTCTGGGTCGGGACGTTCTCTCTCTACGTGCTCTGGACGAGCCTCACGTAGAGAGACAGAAACGAGCTACTTCTTGGCGGGCTTGACGGCTGCCTTTTTGGCAACCTTCGGCTTCTTGGTCGAGAACGTGCGCTCGGCCTTGACCGGCTTCGCGTCGGCCGCGGCCACGTCGTAGCCTTCGGGGTGCACGGCGAACGCGGGTGTGCCGAGACGACGGAGCGTGCGCTTGTTGCGCTTGCCGGCCGTGGTGAGCTTTCGTTTGCGGATGCGTTCGTTCTGCTGAGTCGAAGAAACCATGGCTTTTCCTGTTGGGCCCGGCCGCGGATCTTGCATCGAGAACGCGCTGCAAGGGCGAGGCGAGACGGGGCGCGGAGCTTGGCAGAGCGCTCCGCTCGTGTCAATCGCTCCGTCCCGACACGTGCCGTCCGACTCGGCACGCGGCGCCGCGTGCCCGGAAAACCAGGCGCATTGTCCTTGGCGACGCGGAGCGCCATGCTAGAGCCAAGGCCATGGCGTTGCTTGCACCCCGGTCG
>JAYUXI010000387.1:0-3714 GCA_043753085.1 Myxococcales bacterium
AGGTCGTACAGAACCTCGGCCTCGATGCGATCGCCGCTGAGATCTTGATACTCCTCGCCGTGGCCGACGGCCCAGCCGATCGGCCAGCCGTGCTTTTTCCAGGCCTCGGCCCACCAGCCATCGAGTACGCTCACGTTGAGCACGCCGTTGGCCGCGGCTTTCATACCGCTGGTGCCGCTGGCTTCCATGGGGCGGCGCGGCGTGTTGAGCCACACGTCGACGCCGGCCACGAGCGAGCGCGCGACGCGCATGTCGTAGTCCTCGAGGAACACGATCTTGCCGCGCAGATCCGCGTCGCGCGAGGCGCGGACGATCTCGCGGATCAGATCCTTGCCGGCCTTGTCCTGGGGGTGCGCCTTGCCGGCGAACACGAACTGGATCGGGCGCTTCGTATCGGAAGTCATGCGCTTGAGGCGTTCGATGTCCGAGAGCAACAGGTCGGCGCGCTTGTACGTGGCGAAGCGGCGGGCGAAGCCGATGGTGAGAGCGTGCGGGTCGAGCACCTCGTCGCAAGCGGCGAGCTCGCTGGGGTTGGCATCCCGGCGCTCGGCAAACACGCGCAACCGCTTGCGACAGAGAGTGACGAGTCGCTGGCGCCGGTGCACGTGTGTGGCCCACAGCTCGGTGTCGGGGATCTCGAAAATGCGCGCCCAGAGGTTGGCATCGTCGGTCCGGGTTCGCCATTCGTCGCCGAAGTAGCGCGTGTAGAGCGCACTCATTTCGTCCGACAGCCACGACGGTACGTGGATGCCGTTGGTGACCGACTCGACGGGAACCTCGTGCACGGGCAGCTCGGGCCAGAGGTCTTTGTACATGGCGCGCGACACCTCACCGTGCAGCGCCGACACGCCGTTGCGACCGTCGGCGGTGCGGATGGCAAGCACCGGCATCGAAAACAGATCCTTCTGCAAGGTAGGATCCACGCCGAGGTTCATGAGCTCGTCTTGCGTGAGGCCGAGCGGCTCGCGGTACGGCTCGAGATACTTCATGACCAGGTTGCGGTCGAAGATGTCGTTGCCGGCGGGAACGGGCGTGTGCGTGGTGAACACGGTGCCGGCGGCAGACGCCTCGCGCGCGGCGTCGAACGAGATCTGCAACTCTTCCATGCCACGGCGGATGCGCTCGAGGCCGAGGAATGCCGAGTGGCCCTCGTTCATGTGGCAGACGCGCGGCGAGATGCCGAGTGCCCACAGCGCGTGGATGCCGCCGATCCCCAGCATGATCTCCTGGCGGACGCGGAACTCGCGATCGCCGCCGTACAGCGGGCCGGTGATGCTGCGATCGTCGGCGCTGTTCTCGGGCAGGTTGGCGTCGAGCAGGTAGAGCGGCACGCGGCCGACTTGCACCTTCCACAGCTGCGCGGTGACCATCGCGTGCGGATAGCGCACGTGGAGGAGCAGCCGGTTGCCGTCTTTGCCGAACACGGGCGAGACGGGCATCTTGTTCCAATCGTTGAGCGGATAGCGCTCGGTCTGGTAGCCGTCGTCGGTGAGGCTCTGACGGAAGTACCCCTCGGCGTAGGCGAGCCCGATGCCGACCAGCGGCAAGCCGAGATCGCTGGCGGTCTTCAGGTGATCGCCGGCCAGGACGCCGAGGCCACCCGAGTAAATCGGGATGCTCTCGTGCAGGCCGTACTCCATCGAGAAGTAGGCGATGGTGGCGTCGGACTTGTCCGGGAAGGTCTGCGCGAACCAGCCGCGCCGCGACATGTACTCGTCGAGCGAGCGAGCCGCGCGCTCCAGGCGGAACACGAAGGCTTCGTCGCTCGCGAGCTCTTCGAGCCGCGCTTGCGAAACGCGGCCGAGCAGCTCGACGGGGTTTCCGTGCACCTGTTCCCAGAGATCGCGGTCGATGCGAACGAACAGCTCCTGGGTTTCCGGAGCCCATGCCCAGTACAGGTTGTTTACGAGATCTTGCAACCGGGCGAGAGCCGCGGGGAGCTTGGGCGAGACGGTGAATTGTCGAAGGCTCGGCATGACGCCGGGCACCGTAATACGCTCCGTGGCCACGGTTCCATCCCGAACGACGCGGCGCGCCACAGCCGGGCCAATTCCAGTCCGAAGTAGACCAGGGTGTGTCATGAGGAACGCATGACGTCGTTCGAGCCTGCGCGCTGGCTGTCCGGGCCGCATCTGCAAACCCTGTCCGTCGCATTGCCGCGCGGGATTCCGCCGCGCTCGTTCCGCGCGACGGGCAAGCCGTTCACCCACGAAGTCGCCGACGGCACGCTCACCGGCCTGGTGTACTGGAACGCCGCCGAGCAACGTGCTCCGCTGGCGATCCTGGTACACGGGCTCGGTGGCAGCGCCCGCTCGATTTACGTGCAACAAGCGGCCTGTGCGATGTCGCAGCGCGGCTACCACGTACTCTGCCTCAACCTGCGTGGGGCCGGCTCGAGCGCTCCCGTGGCGCCGTATCCGTTCCACGCCGGGCTGGTCTCGGATCTCGACTCGGTGGTGCGGGCGTTTTCCTCGTCGCCCGGCATCGATGGCATCGCCCTCGTCGGCTTTTCGATCGGCGGCAACGTGGTCCTCAAGTGCGCCGCGGCCTGGGAGGGCGCCCCTCCGCAGGCGCTACGCGCCGTGGTCAGCCTGGCAGCGCCCGTGGATCTGGCTGCGTCATCGCGCAACCTCGAGCGCTGGCAAGGTGCCTTCTACCGACACCACTGCCTGCGCGGCCTGGTGGCTTCGGCCGTGCGGTTCCGGCTCGCGCGGCCGGAGCGTGCGCTCTACACCCTTCGCGACGTGCTGCCGCTCACCAGCTTGCGCGCGTATGACCGACTGGTGATCGTGCCGAAGTACGGCTTCGCCGACGTCGACGACTACTACGCGCAGGCCAGTGCTGGCCCCACCCTCGGTCAGATCACCGTGCCCACGCTGCTGCTGCACGCAAGCGACGATCCGATGGTGCCGGGAGCCGCGATGCGCGCGGCGCTGGCCGGAGCAAGCCAATCGGTCGACGTGCGCTTCACCGAGCGCGGCGGGCACCTCGGCTGGGCCGAAGGGGCGGGACACGGCGATCTGGGGCTGCGCTGGAGCACGCGCACGCTGCTCCGGTTCCTCGACGATTGCATGTAGCGATCAGCCGTGCGGGTCGTGCTCGATGACGTTCTCGAGTCGACCGATGCCATCGATCTCGAGCGCCACGCGATCGCCCGGTTGCAGCCACTGGTTGTCGGTTACTTTCGAGCCGTTGAGCTCGAGAAAGCAGCCCGTGCCGCACGTGCCCGAGCCGATTACGTCGCCCGGATTCACGTAGACTCCGTCGGACACCCGCTCGAGGATCTGCGCGAACGTCCACGTCATCTGCTTGACGTTGCCCTGCGAGAGCAGCTTGCCATTCACCCAGGCGCGCATGCTCAGATCGAACACCAGGCCCTGATCCGTCTTGGTCGCTTGCGCCGCGAGCTCGTCGAGCGTGACCAGGTACGGGCCAAGGCCGGTGGCGAAGTCCTTGCCCTTGGCAGGTCCGAGCGAGAGCTTCATCTCGTCCATCTGCAGCCCGCGCGCCGACCAGTCGTTCATGATGGTGAGGCCGAAGATGGCAGCGTCTGCATTCTGCACGCCGAGGTTGCGGACGCGCTGGCCGACCACGATGGCGGCCTCGAGCTCGAAGTCGAGCCGCTCGAGTCGGCGCTTGCCGACGCGCAGCGGTCCGCATCCGAGCACGGCATCGTGGTTGGTGAAATAGAACACCGGGAACTCGTCGAACTCG
>JAYUXI010000388.1:0-3708 GCA_043753085.1 Myxococcales bacterium
GGCTGGCTCATCGTCTGGGTGGTGACCAGGGCGGCGCCGGGGGCGGCGGCCGCGCCACCACTGCGCAGCGCAGCGGCCATGACCGGCCCACCGGGCAGCACACTCATGGCGGCTTCGGCGCCGAGCACGGCGGTTTGGCCCATGACCTGGGCGAACGGGACCTTGGGCTGGGTGGGCGTGATGCGCGCAGCGCTGGTGGCGGTGGCGACGTGGACGGTGATGGGCAGGCGGGTTTCCATGATGGCTTTCCTCGAAGTGCGAAGTGCACCCGTTCCGAAAGCCTGTCGGCCTACCCGGCGTGGAAGTTGTGAAGAATCGTGCTGGGGGCTCACGGAAGCGCAAACGCGCGTAGCGCGGGCTGGTTCCCGGCTTCGCCAAACAGCAGGTGCCGGCCAACAAACACGGCCGGGGCGACCGCCGTGGGCGAGTCGAGCAGCCAGCCGGTGCGCTGCAGATCGTTGGCCTTGCCGCCGGGCTGCGTGCCACCCGGATCGTCGAAGAGGGCGAGCTTGCGGCCCTCGGACACCAGCACGGCGATGCGATCGGTGCTGCTGCCGGCCACCAGCGCCACGGCCACTCCGGGTACCCGCCGCCGGGTGGGATTGCCGCCGGCGCCGACGAGCGACGTCTCGAAGACGTACGACTCGCTCGCGCTGGTGCCGGCCTCGATCCACGTGACCACGGCTTCTTTGCCGCCGCGCACCCGCAGCACGGGCGAATACGAGCGCGGCGCGGTAGCCATGACCGCGCGCTCCGGCGCGAGCGACGTGACGTCGCGTGGGCGTACGTTCATCGTGAACACGTCGCCACGGGTGTGACTGGGATCTTCGCGGGTGTCGATCCAGGTGAGCACGACGCGGTCTTCCACGACCGCGCAGGCGAGCTCGCTCTTGTCGCCTGGAGCCTCGGTGAGCCTGGTTTCACGGGCCACGCGCGCCAGCTCGTTGGTGACGCGGGTGGCGTATATTTGCGGCTCGCTTGCGCGCTCGTCGATCCAGGCCACGAAGTAGCCGCTGTCGGCGACTGCTTTCTTGTCGGTGCCGGCGGCGCCGATGCGTGCGATGCACACCGAGCCCTTGTCGCCCTTCTGCTGGGTGAGCACTACGTGATTCTTGCGCTGGCCCGCTTTGTCGACACGTGCAAGGTGCACGTTCTCGACATTTTTGTCGTCGGCGACCCAACCCACGACAGCGCCTTCGTCCTTGGGCCCCGGCGCCATGGCCACGCCGCCCGAGAGCACGGCGCTCTGCGTCAGCGGCGCCGGCAGGGTTTTGGGGGGCTCGAGGTCGGCCGCGAGCGGGATCATCTGCAAGCCGAAACGATTCGGAGTACGCAGCTCGGCGAGCATGCCCGCCAGGCCGTTGCTCACCGAGAGCGCCACGGGGCCGCCCTGGGCCTCCGCGACCACCACCGACGCAAGCGCCGCTTCGGCGGCTTTGACCTTTTTTTCGTGGCGATCCGCCAGCGACGTGACGACCGAGTACACGGTCGTCGGGTTCCCAGGACTTGCTGCAAGATGCACGCACTGCTTCTCGTCGCAGGCCAGATCCCAGGCCACCGCGAAGGACTGGTTCGACTCTTCTTCGAGACGAACCACGCGATGCTCGGCGCCTTCCAGCACGTGGAGCTCGGGCTCGTACGCGGCGTCGCACGAGATCTCGTTGCCGGTGCAGGGCCGCGCACTGAGCAGCCACGCCGAGCCGTGCTCGAGCAAACTTCCGAAGACAGGCTCTTTCGGGGCCACGTGCAAGATCGAAACGGGATCGCCCGCGAGTGCCCCGACCACCAGCCGCCCCTGCAGGCTTCCGGGGGTGCCGAGCCCATCGCGCCAGGCCGCGACCCAGCCCTGCGACGACGCCACCAAGCGCGCGAGGTCGGAGCTTTTGGCGCGGCGCATGAGCGGCCGCGGCGCGTCGACCCTGCCGTCTTCTTCGACCGACGCCACCAGCGCCTGGGTCGGGTTGGCCGTGGCGTCGGTCCAGCCGAGTACGTAGGCGCCCTTCGCGTAGACCATTTCGACCTCGCCGCTGGCGCGCGCCTTGGGCGTGATGGTGACCGGCGTGCCGTCGAGCTGGCCTTGCTTGTCGAAGCGCTGGACCAGCAGCGGCCCCTCGGCCACGAGCGCACTCTCGCGCGCGATCCAGGCGATGGCCGCGCCGTTGGCGCCGTGGGTGGCGCTCCAGGCGACGGCGCGTTTGCCGACGCGCATGGGCACGCCGACGGGCTTGCCATTGCCCTCGAGCGGCTGGGAAAAGAGCGTGACGTCGCCGCTGTCGGTGTCTTCGGCCCACACCGCGACGCTGCTGGCGCCGGTGCGCAGCACGTCGAACCAGACCACGCGACCCTGCGAGGTCGAGAGCGGCGCGAGCTTGCCGAACGGCGAGCCGTCGTTCTGGACGCCGACGACCTCGAGCGTTTCGCCGCGCTCGTTGGGGCGCTTGAGCAGGAGTGCGTAGCCGCTGCGCCCGAGCGGCCGGAGCGCCATGGCGTTGGTCTCCGGTGGCACGCGGCCGAGGATCTTGGCACTGCCGGACGGGGCGCCGTCGGCCAGGAGCGGCATGGCGACCAGCTCATTTTCGGCGCTGCTGACGTAGGCGACCAGATGGCCGTCGCCTTGGTGGGCCATGTACGGACCCAGCGTGGACCCGTTCAACTTGACGAGGGGGCGCGCCAGAACGCGCCTTTTTTCCGCTGCCTTCGTCGGTCGGTTGCTGCCGTCGCTGATGCCCACGGCGTCGGCCGGCGGCAGCTTCTTGGCGCAGGCTGCGATCACGACGACGCAGGCCGCGAGGAGGACCGCTGTACGGCTACGCATGGAGCGAGCGGTATAGCACTGCTGGCGTGACGGGCGGACCTGCACTTCGACGTCAACCCAGGGCAGCGCTGCAAGCTTCCCGCGTTGGTATTCGCGTCGCCCGCGGCGGACGCTTCAGGCGCGAAGCAAGCGCGAGAGGTTCTTGCGTTGCCAGGCGAGGGCGCGCTCGTGGTTGCGAAACTGCGCCTCGCGCGCCTGAAACTCCGGCGGATGCAGGAGGCGGCGGCGCCCAGCCTTGGCCGCCGGAAACGCGTGGTGCAGCATCTCGTGGAAGACCACCGAGGCCACGAAGTACCGGGGCACCCAGCTGCGGTCGAGCACCGGGTGGATGCGGATCACACGCTCGCTCGAGTCGTAGCTTCCGAGCTTGATGGTCTTGCGCTTGCCGGCCGCCGGCGCGGAGCGACGACCCCAGGTGATCGGCGGATTGCACCCGTTGCCGAAGTACCGCACGTTCAATCCATCGATGATCTCGCGCAGGTCGTGGATCTTGCCCTGCACGTGCAGGGGGATGGTGCGGTGCGGACGGCGGCGCAGCAGCGCGGCGTTGTCGTCGATGAAGTGGCCAACGACTCGACTGGCCGCCGGGCAGCTCGCGACCACGTACTCGACCAGCGCACGCTGGACCTTGGCCGGGGCGGACAGGAACATGTGGTGCAAGCGCACCTTCAGGATTCCCTGACGCACGCCGTGCGAGACGATGGCGTGGCGATTGTCGGTGATGGACAGCTGGACGGGGCCTCGAAACGCCAGCACGAAGCGGCGCTCGATGGCCTGGCGCGTGCCTTCGTGGACGAACAGGTGCGGCGCGGCGACCGGCAGCGCGACGAGCTGGCCTTCGTGCTGCGGGACCCGGAACGCCGCGGGCATGCGCTGCCGACCGGTGGACGCGA
>JAYUXI010000389.1:0-3707 GCA_043753085.1 Myxococcales bacterium
AACCGCTCCTGCAGAGCCTCCATCACCTCGGCGTTGTCGCCTGCGTGCAGCTCGCCGTGCTCGCTCTTGGCCCTCGGCGCCTGCCGCGGGAGGAGTGACCGACCCGAGGCGGGCGCCGCGGTCTTGCCCTCCCAGGACAGACGAATCGGGCGCTCTGCTCTTCTTGCCTTCACGAAGCGATCGTCGAACGCCGGAGCTTTCGCGGCCAACTAAAGCGGGGTACGAGAACGATCGATGCGCCGCCTCGCCCTCGTCCTGCTCGTGGTTGTCGGCGCCTGCAAGCCGAAGCCAGAGAACGTCACGCCCGCAGGCGCGGTGCGCGAGCTCCTCGCGTCGCTCGAGGCGATGGCCACCGATCCGGCCCGATCGAAAGACGCGCTCGCCCTGCTGGGTCCGACCACCAGCAAGAACCTCGAGGCCCGCGCGCAGCGCGCCAGCAAGGTCGAAGGCCGTACCATCGGCGCCGGAGAGTACCTGGCGGGCGTGCGCTACTTGCCGCGCAGCCGCACCGCCAAGTACACAACGGCCCTCAGCGCGTCGGGCGACGCAGCCGAGGTCGTCGCGCTCGACGAGAGCGGCCGCGAGCTCACCCATCTCACCGTCGTGAAGCGAGGTGAGCTCTGGCGGGTCGAGCTGCCCTTGCCGGACATGCAGCCGCTGCAAAAACGCGCCCCGTAGGCGACTCCGGCACGGGCATGGATATTGCAAATGGGCGAGATCGGCTTACCTTGTGCCTGACATGGCCGATGACCTCTACACGGTGCTTGGCGTCGCCAAGACTGCGGACGCCGCCTCGCTCAAGAAGGCCTATCGCGCGCTCGCGCGTGACCTCCACCCGGACAAAAACCCCGGCAACGCCGCCGTCGAGACGCGCTTCAAGAAGGTGAACCAAGCCTTCCAGACGCTCTCCGATCCCGAAAAGCGTGTACTCTACGACGAGTTTGGCGACGACGCGCTGCGCGAAGGGTTCGACGCCAACCGCGCGCGCCAGGCGCGATCGTGGGCGCAGCAAGGGGGCCGCGGTGGCGGTGGCGTGAACCTCGAGGATCTGTTCGGCGGGGGCGGCAATGGCGTGCACGTCGACCTCGGTGGTGGCGGCGCGCAGGACATCTTCGACCTGTTCGGCGGGCGCGGCGGGCGTAGGCGGCCGCGCGTGCAGAAGGGACAGGATCTGGAGAGCCAGCTGCGCGTCTCCTTCGCCGACGCCGCCCGTGGCACCACGCTCACCATGACCCCGCACGAAGCGCCCATCACCGTGCGCATTCCCGCTGGCGCCGAAACTGGTTCGCGCCTGCGCATCACCGGCCAGGGCATGCCCAGTACGTCGGGCGGCCCGCCCGGCGATCTCTTCCTCGTCGTCCAGGTCGACGAGCATCCGCACTTTCTCCGCAATGGCGACGATCTCCACGTGAACCTGCCGCTCACCGTCGCGGAGGCGTATTACGGCGGCAAGGTGCGCGTGCCCACGCTCGAAGGTGGCGTGATGCTGAACGTGCCGGCGGGCACGCAGAGCGGTGGAAAGCTGCGCTTGAAGGGCAAGGGCATCGCACGCCAGGGGCGCGCGGCCGGCAACCTGCTGGTTCACTTCTTGGTGCAGATCCCCACCGAGCGCACGCCCGAGCTCGATGCACTCATCACGCAGCTCGCGGAAAAGCAAAAGGGCGATCCCCGTGAAGGAATCGCCCTGTAGCGTTCGCGACGCAACGCGTCTGCGTCTACCGCAAGGTCACGGCTCTCCGTTCTCGACGTTCGCACCCTCTTCGTCGTGCGAGGCGGGCGCGTCGCCGACGAGCTCACCCTCGGCGTTGTCGACGTCGCCAGCGGGAATGAAGGCGCGGTTCTTGTAGTCTGCAAGCTGCTGCGAAGTGCGCGTGTCGAGGAAGGCGCTGAACTCCTTGTACGTGGTGCACTTGACGTTCGGCTTGGCGCAGACGGCGAGCGCGAATTCC
This sequence comes from Myxococcales bacterium, assembly GCA_043753085.1. Classification (GTDB taxonomy): domain Bacteria; phylum Myxococcota_A; class Polyangia; order Polyangiales; family Polyangiaceae; genus JAYUXI01. The sequence goes on from JAYUXI010000389.1 coordinate 1,950, forward strand.
TTCATGGCTTCCCAGTAGGCCCCGCCGTTCCATTTCGAAAAATGGTGACCGATATGAATCGGCGCGCGGTTGCCGTTGTAGTTGGCATTGAAGTACGCCTGGTACGTGTCGAGCATCTGCTTCTTGTACTTGGCCTTGTTGGCCGCGTCGGGCAACCCCTTCGAATCGGCCACGTAGAAGTTGTAGTCCATCGACAGCGTGCGCTTTTCCGAGCCCACGATGCGCAGCTGTGCGAGCGCCATGTTCCAGACGCCGCCAACCCGCTCCGGCCAGTAGCTGGATGGACCGGACTTGCTGGTGTCGTACACGTAGCCGTGTGCGACGAGGGTGGGGAACAGGCCTGGGCTGTGGCCCAGCTGGGGTGCGCGGAAACCGACGGACGCTTCGGGACCGAAGGCCCACGCCGGAGCCCCCGGATGGTTGGTGTCGAAGAGCAGCGTGTCGAACTGGGAGAACTCGCTCTCCCATTCGGCGGCCGACCACGTCGAGCCGTCCCAGTGACCGACCGTGTGCGAGCCGATCTCGTGGCCTTCGTTGAACGCCGCATTGGTCTGCGTGATACGCCTGGCGACGTCGGCGTCGTTGTCGCCCCACCCGATCGCCGAGGAGCCACGATTGTGCTTGGGCGGCGAATAGAGCTGGTTGCCGCGGCGGTCTTCGCGGGGGATGTAATAGGAGGCGTTGATGAAGTAGGAGAACTTCAACGGCTTGCCAGCGCGCGCGGCTTCCTTGGCAAAGTCGCGCGACTCCTGCCAGAAGTCGTTGGCGTACGAGCCGTCGAAGGCCAGCAGCACGTATTGCGGCGGCTTCTGCGAGAGCTCGTCCTCGGTACCGTCCTCCGTGCCGGCGCTTTCTTCCGAGCCGCAGCCCGAAAGGAAGCCTGCCGTGGTGCAGGCAAGGGCGAGAAACGAAACGCCAGCGATGGTGCGGAGAGAGCGATACGTGTTCATGGGAAGGCTTTCCAGTTCGTGAAGAAAAGTAGAAGAAGGCTGCTGCCAGGCCGGCCAGCCCCCTCGCACTCAAACGTTCATTCGCAGAACGAACGCTCGCCGGGGGGCGTGAGCCGGTCGGTTGCGGTTGGAGCTGCGGCGACGTTGGCCGGGCACGGGCTCTCGTCTTGGGTCCAATCGACCCAAGTCTTGCCCTGCTCCCGCGCGTAGTTTTTCCAGATGTCGTAGTTGCCGTTGGTCTGGCGGAACACCGTGGGTTGCTTGCAGGTCCTCGCCGCTTCGGCGTCGGACTGCTCTTTCTCGGCGTAGCCCATGATGGTCGCGTACTGGTCGGGGCCGGGGGTGAGCCAGCAACAGGTCTTCGACTGGTTGTAGATCAGCTCCGCGAAGACGAAGTCGGCGAGCTCTTTGTTCTCGCTGCGGATGTCGGCTTCGGATTTGCCAACGGTGCGACCTGCGGAGATGAGCTGGTTCCACGAGGTCTCGCGGAGAGCGCGGCTCGAGCAGCTGGCCGGCTTGAGCGCGAGCTTCGCACGGGCGGCTACGAGGTTGTCCTTGGCGATGCCGTACGCCTCTTCTGGGGTTCCCGTGCGAAGCACGTTGTCCCAGTTGGCGAAGCGCTCGTTCAGAGCCGTGACGTTGGTGTCTTCGATGTAGTTCGTACGGTCCGCGACGGACACGTCATTGCTCCATCGGCCGTCCTTGTTTACCGGCGTGCGCCAACGACGAAGACCGCCACCGAGCTTCACGTAAGGCACGGGCGGTTCGTCGTAGGTTTGACCGTCGCCGCCGCAGTAGGGGTTCTTGA
>JAYUXI010000390.1:0-9010 GCA_043753085.1 Myxococcales bacterium
TTCTCTTGGTCGGTCTTGACGCTCGAGAGGTCGATCGCGATGGTGACGGTGCTGGCTTCCGGCTTGTCGGCGATGAGATCCAGCATGCCGCTGAACTTCTGGAACTTGCCTTCGTGCTTGCCGGTGAGCTTGGCGCCGGTGAAGCCGATCTTCGAGTTTTCGGGGGTGATGCCCAGGCCTTGGCCCTTGACCGCCATGGCGCCGCCAAGCGGCGCGGACGCGACGGGCGCGGCGGGCTTGTTCGATGCGGTGGGCTTCACCGGATCGCTCACCTGGGCCTCGGGTTTGCCTTCGGTGGGCTTGTTGTCACAGGCCAGTACGGTAACGCCGGTAACGAGGACCAGGGCAGAGGCAAGAAACATCTTCATGGGAACAATCCTTTATGCGCGGAGCGCGTGTGATGACGCGTTGCCAGACCGCACCCTAGACAGCTGCCTCGGCGGAGCAAAGATCTTGCGCGCAACGCTGCGTTGCGGACCAGACTAGATTCGGGCAACGCGTGGGGTGAGTGCGGCGCCCGCGCCCAGCGACAGCGCCATGGCAAGAGCCAGCGCGGCCGCGCCGGTGTAGCTGACGCACGCGCAGCCCAAGGCGCCCACGGCGGTGGCGGAAAGCCCCGCCCCCACCCAGAACCCGAAACCCGCTCGCTGCGCGAAGCCACGACGGACGATGAAGACGGCGGCGATGCAGCCAGAAACCGCGCAGGCGGGCACGCACAGTGAGCTGCACCCCGCGGGGGTGCACACGATTCCCATGCTCTCGGCACCGAGCGCACACAGCAGTGGCAACATGCCCGCCACCAGACCCGTGCGCACGCCACGCCACGCCGCGACTCCGCGCACGCTCGCCACGTACACCACCACCGCGAGCACGGCGCCGCACGGCAGCGCCACGCCCGGCCGCAGGAACCCCAAGCATGCTTCGCCGAGCGCGATGGCCGTGACCAGTACGGCCACCAGCAGCACCCGCAAGCGAGCCAGTCTGCGGCGACTCGCCTCGTAGCCAACCATGCAGTCTACACGGATCGTGTCAGGGACCATGTATGCTCCGGAAGGCCGCGCGCAGGCGTTCCAGCATGCGATGCCGGCGCTGGCGGTGGGTGGTGGAGGCAGCAACGCGGTCGAGCATTTCGTCTTCCAGGGTGCGGCGGTCGAGGGCAGAGAGCGACGACACGAGAGCGAGCGCGCGGCGTACCAGATCCCGCTCTTCGGCGGCGACCTCGGCGTCGACTGCGTCACCGGCCACGTCGACCGAGTCGGTGACGAGCTCGCGAGAACGCGAACGAGTGCGCTGGATGGTGCGACACTCCCACACTGCGATGGCGTAGGCCCACGCCAGGGGCGAGCGGGCGGGATCGAACGTGGAGATCTCGTCGAACAGAATCATGAGTGCCCGCTGGGCGCAGTCCTCGGCGTCGGCCCCGACCGCCCGCTGCGAGAACCGCAAGAGCCGTGGCCACAGGTACGCGAAGACCTCGGGGGCGGCGCCGCGATCACCCGCGGCTAGACGCGAAAAGGCGCGCTCGAAAGCACCTGGACCACGACCGGGCGTGTCGCTCAGCCGTGGCCGCAATGGCAGCTATCACCGCATGGACACTCGCTGCCGCACGCGCAGGCGGCAGAAACGGCGCGCGCCGAGGCGTATCCGACCGGAACCGCCGCCATCACGAGCAGCGCGACCGTACGAAACGTAAACCGGTGGAACATCGACGAGAAAGTCTTCATGGTGCCGTAGTAGGCCCAAAGCGCCCAAAGCGTGACGGGCTCGACACCGATTTAAATCACTCGCCGGCATCGTCCGGCGCGTCTGCCTCGGCCGCCGCATCCTGGGCGGCGGCGAGCCGTCCGATGGAGCGCACCCGTAGAACAGAACACCCGGGCCGCGTCGTCGCAGGCAAGCCCCGGATGTCGATGCTTACGCAGAACGGGCGGAGCGCACCTTTGACATGACGACGGCAGGAGCTGAAAAGAAGCGTGTAGGCTACTGGCCCATCATCTCTTTGAGCAAGTCCTCGTCCGACTGGACCTTGCCCTCGGCGGGCTTGACGCCGGCGTCGGCCGGCGCGCCGCCGCCCATCATCTGCTTCATCAGATCGTCGTCGTCGGTGGCGGCCTCGCCGCTGGCCACGGGCGGCGGCGCGTTCGTCTCGGGCGGCTTTTCCGCTTCGGGCAGCTTGCCGCCAGGATACCTGGCCTGGTCTTCCGGGGTGCAGGGCAGCGGGTTCAAGCGGTCTTCCTGGATGCACTCGAGCAGCCAGGCCTCCCGCGGTGGCTCGTTGTTTTTCTCGGCCTTGGCACGCTCGGCGGCGATCTGCGGACGGATCATCACGTTGCTGATCCACGGCACGTAGCTGACCAGGCCGAGCGACACACCGAGCAGCGCGAGGAACGGCAGGATCGGTCGGTACAGGCTGGTGGCTGGCCGATTGAAGCGAAAGCTCGAGATGAACAGATTGAGCCCGAGCGGCGGCATGCAGAACGCGAGCTCGAGATTGAGCAGGAAGATCATGCCCACGTGGAACGGCCCGAGGTGAAACCTCGCTGCGAACGGGATGATCAGCGGCACCGCCACGAAGATCGCCGAGAAGCCCTCCATGACCATGCCGAGCGCGAGCAAGAACACGTTCATGATGACCAGAAACTGCCAGGTCTGATCCAGACCGAGGCCGAGCATCTTCTCGAGGATGGTGTCGGGGATGCGCTCCTGGATCACGTAGTTCACCAGGGCGTTGGCCATCGTGAGGATCAAGATCACCGCGCCCGCCATCGACATGGCGCTCTTGGTGATCTTCATCAGATCCTTGCGGAAGGAAATGTCCCTGTAGACGAAGACCTCGATGACGACGGTGTAGAATGCAACGATACCGGCGCACTCGTCGATGCCGAGCTGCAGCTTCACGATGCCCACGCCCATGATCACGGGAATGAACATCTCCCACTTCAGGTCGTTGCCGGCAGCGAGCACTTCCTTGAGATCGAACGGTTTGCGAACGACCTTCTCCTTCACGCCGACGTACATGGCGTAGCCGGTGAAGAAGAGCAGGACGAGCACGCCCGGCGCCACGACCGCAGCCGACGCTGCGCTGGTATCGACGCCGGCGACCAGCGAGTACACCAAGAGCGGCAAGGAGAACGGCAGCAGCAGGCCGAGCGAGCCACCCGACGTGATGATGCCGAGCGAGAACTTGTCGGAGTAGCCTTCGCGGCGGAGCGCCGGCAACAAAAGCCCGCCGATGGCAATGATGGTGACGCCGCTGCCGCCGGTGAGCAAGGTGAACACGGCACTCGCCAGCACGCAGACGATGGCGAGACCGCCAGGGATCCAGCCGAGCACCGCGACCGAGAAGCGCACCAAGCGCTCGGCCGTGCGGGCGCGCGCGAGCACGTAGCCGACGAACGTGAACAGCGGAATGGTGACCAGGATCGGCGAGCCGGCAAAGTGATCGTCGAGCACGCGCGGCGCGATGAAGCGGAAGTGGTGAAACAGCTCGTCGGGGTGACGCAGCCACGCGAGCTCGCTGGCGCCGCCGAGCACGGCGAACAGCGGCGTACCGAGCAGCGCGAGGCCGATGACCAGCGCGGGCAGCAAACCGCCGAGCAGCGCGACGAGCACCACGACCACGCCGGCAGCGCCGAGGCTGATCATGCGGCTCTTCGGGGTGACCGGAGTGGCGGTGTGCGCCATCAGAGCACCTGCTTCTGTTTTACGATGCCAGAGGCAGCGACCGCGGAGCCGACGCCAACATGGGCGGTCTGCGGTTGGGGGACGCCGTGCGCGAGCTCTTCGTCTTCGGCGTGGGCCGCGTCGGGATCGACGACGACGTGGCCAGACAGTGCGAGCAGCGATCGGATGACGAAGCGAAGCGCGATCATCAAAAGGCCCATCGGCAAGACGAGGTTGAGATCGCGAATCAGGACGCCGCTCGGGTTTTCGTCTCCGCCTGGAATCGAGATGGCGGGTATGCGCGAGGCGCCAGGCGCGGCGCGGCCATCCGCGTCGAGCGTGGTTTCGGGCAGCAGCTGCGCGGCGGCGTCTTCGGGCTTGTAGTGCTGGCCCCAGCCGCCGTCTTTCCACCAGGCGTTCCAGTCGGCCGGGGTGAACCACTTGTCGTAGGCGGTGCCGGTGAACACGCGGGGGATCGACTTGACGTCGAGCGAGATCTGCCGCCCCAGCAGGAACATGTCTCGCCCCGCCTCCGCGGTGAGGCCGGAGATCTTCGTGCCCGCGCTCACCTCGCACTGCGGCACGTTCGGGGGAGCTTCCCCTTCCCGGACGGCGGGGGCCTGGTAGCCGGGGCAGGCTTCGGTGCGCGGGACGCGGAACTCACCGAGGGCCAGCTGATCTACGAAGCCCCACGCGCCGGTGATGCACATCGTGGCCGCCGCGAGCCAGCCGACCAGCGCCACCGGCACGCGATAGCTGGCGGGCAAAAAGCGCATGACCACGTCGATGTTGATGTGTTTGCCCTTGGCTGTGGCCAGCGACGCGCCGAGCAGCGCCAGCCACAGCGTCAGGCGCGTGACCAGGCCGCGCAGACCACCCACCAGCATCAAGACCGATGCATTCTGCAGCCAGTTGAGGATGTTCTGGAAATAGAACACGCCGGCGTTGCGCGTCGCGTAGGCCACGATGACGCCGACGACCGCGCCGCCGAGCGGGAAGTACTTCGCGGAGTCGTTGCCCTTGATTCGGTGGGCGACCAGCGCGCCCACCGCAGCGAGCGCGCCCGCGACCATCGGCATACGCAAAATCAAGTTGCGCGAGTCGGCCTCACCGAGCGAGAAGCCGCGCAGCACCACCCACACCACCAGCGCCCCGATCTCGAGCAGCAAAGCGAAGAGCAGGATGCGCTCCTCGATGGCGGTGAGCACGGCGTCGACGCGGACGATCGGGAGCCCCCAGGCCTTGGGCAAGGGCGCGCTTGCGACCTCCGCTGCGGCCGGGGTGATCGCCGCGGCGATGCGCCCGGCTTCTGCTTTCGCCAGCGCCTCGCGCTGGGCCGTGGCGTCGGCTTCCCTGGCCTCGTTCTGGAGCGAAAGCAGCTTCGCGCGCGCCTCGGGCGTTTCGGCGAACGTGGGCAGAACTGCTTCTTCGTCGGCGCCTTCGTCGAGCTTGGGAGAACCGTCGGACGGAGGCGCTTTCGCTTCGTCGCTGGGCTTTTGGGGATCGTCTGCCATGGCGACGGCGAGACTATCCGGCTTTGGGGCGCACACCCAACAAACGCCGGGTCATGCGCGGCCGACGGCCCGTTCCTCGGTGCTCTCTTCTTCAGGCAGTCTTCGGGCAGCGGCTCGGCGATCGGTCGTGCCGGCGGCAACGCGCTGGACGAGCCCCGGCGCCAGCAAAGAGGCCCGGCAGCGTCGTCGCTACCGGGCCTTCTTCCGTACCGAGTGGCTCTTACGAGCTCACTTCGGCACTACGTTGCATGCTTCCGTCTTGATCGACGGACCGCACACTTCGGCGCGCACCTGTGCGAAGATTCCCTGCCACGCCGCGATGTCGGCGGCGCTGGGCTCGACGACCTCGAGCTTCTTCTTCAGGCGATCGTACGCGGCGCCGTCTTCCTTGCGGATGCGCGCGGTGAGACCCTTGCCGGCGATGCCCGCCGTCTCGAGAAGTGCGGCCTTGAGATCGGCCGGGAGCGCGTTGATCTTGTCTTGCGAGAAGACCAGACCACCGACGCCGGCACCGGTGACCATCGTGTTGATGTGCGTGAGCTTGGAGGACCACTGCAGCTGCTCGGCGGCGAGCGAAGGCGTGTTGAGCACCTTCACGGCGGTGCCGAGCTTTGGCAGGATTTCCGGCACGCCGACGCTTTGCACGGGCACGCCGAGCTTCACCAGGAAGGCTTTGCCGATGATGTCGTTGGGCAGGTGGAAGGGGCTGAGATCCTTGATGTCCGCCGGGCCCTTGACTGCCTTGCCGATCGACATGATGTGCGCGAGGCCGACGTCGCCGGTGCCGGCGAGGATCATCTTCTGCGCGGCGAACTCGGGATCGATGATGCCCTTGAGCGCGTCACGAGCCTGGTCGACCTTGCCCCAGTTGTTTCCGCTGTAGCCGGGTAGCTGGAGGGCGAGCACGCTTTTGGAAAACTGGGAGAGACCGGTGGCGGTGAGCGCCGCGCCGTCGAGCTGGCCATTGCGCAGCTTTCCGGCCATGCCGACCTCGTCTCCCTGGGTGCCGTTCCAGAAAAACTCGAGCTCGAGCTTGCCGCCGGTGCGCTCTTTGACGCCCTTTTGCCAGACCGTGAAGACCTGGCCCCACGGGGAAAACTTCGGGGCGAGTGTCCCGATCTTGAACTTGATCGGGTCTTCCGCCCGAGCCGACGCGGGCATCGTCACGCCGACCACGACGGCGAGCGATGCGAGCATCATAAGGAACCTTCGAAGCATGAAACCTCCGGAGCTGAGTGAGTGCGCACCTCCGCGAGTGTCCAGCCGATGCCGGACCCGAGAAGGATTGGGAAACGCGAGTCGGACCGTACTCTTGGACGGCCTGCACGTCAGGCGGATTCAGACGCGGAACGTACGACGGGGCGCGTCATCGCGGAGGTCACTTCCGGCTGCCGGAGCCGTCTGCGGATGTACCTGGCGCGGCGGGCTTCTTGGGTGCCGGCTTCGGGGTGCTGGCGGGCGGCGGCGCCGCGGGCTTCGGAGCTCCTGCGGGCGACGCCTTGTGCGGCTTGGCACCGGGCGCGGGCGGTGGGGCCGACTGCTCGACCGGGGACGACGGAGTGGCGTCCTTGGGCTCGGGCTTTTTCTCGTTCGCACCTGCGCCGCCCGCCTTCGACGAATTGTCGGCGCCGCCGGCCTTCATGAAGTCTTCCATGCTGAGCTCGCCGGTCTCGGTGCCGGACTTCTTCTTCACCACCGGCTGGGCGGGGTCGAAGCCGCAGTTCTCGAGGTGCTCCTTGCGCGTGGCGCGCAGCGCTCGGCGCCGGGCGATGGTGTTCTGCAAGCGGTTCTGCGGCGCGCTGTTCAAATCGAAGTCGAGTGCCTCGTTGATTAATGCATCATACAACTTTCGGTCGGACATGACGCACGCGTAGCGCTCGGCGTAGCTGACCTGTACCAACAGCGACTTGTGCCCGGTCTTCTGCAAGACGAGCTCGAACATGCGGCGGGATTCCTCCGGCTCGGCCATCTTCGCGCGGGCGTGGTACGAGGCCAGCGCGGTGTAGCCGTTGCCGTTGTAGTAGTCGGGGTCGAGCTCGAGGGAGCGCTTGATCATGGCCACGCCGACGTAGAGCTCGGCGACCAGATCGGACGTGCGCAGCAGGCTCGCGCGCGCCATCCAGGCGTAGCCCGACCAGAACAGGTTGGGCGCGTCTTCCTTCGCGTCGAAGTTGTCCTTCAGCCAGGAGGTGAGCGCTTTTTCGCTCTTTTTTATGCCGTCGAAGCCCTCCGCACGGAGGGCAAGCAGCTTGCCGCTGTACTTCACGGCGCGGTTGAACGCGAAGGCAGCGCGCACCTTGGCGTCGTCGTAGGCCTCGGTGCCTTCTTCGGCGTTCTCCAGATCGTCCTGCGAGAACGCGAAGCCGTACGAGGTCCAGCTACGGGTCAGCATGAACAGCACGTCGGCGTTGTCGTTCGCGAGGCGGTGCATGCCCTCGAGCTGAGCCAGTCCAGATTGCGCGGCGCCGCGCGCGACCTGGTAGTCGCCGAGCTCGTTGAGGGCTTCGGAGCCCTCGCGCACGGCCTTGGCCTGACCGTTCAGCAGCGTGCGCTTGATGCAGCCCGTCTGCGAGACGCCCAGCGCCAAGGCGAGCCCGAAGGTGAGAGCGCGAATGCCGAAAGCCGGAGATTGCATGGCGCGCACTTTACCGAGCGGAGCAGGGCGAAGGTCAAGGGCCAACCGCTCGCTTACGAAAGAGAGGTGTGGGTCAGAGCCGCCGCGCGGCGCCGAGGAGGATGCACGCGGCGCGGGTGCGCAGCGACGGCTCGGGTTCGGAGAGGAGCAGCGCCGCCCGACCCGCCACGTCGAGCGCGACGAGGCCGCGCGCGGCCAGCAGCTTGCGCGCCGGATCCGGTGCGCCGAGGTCGTGCTCGAGCCAGGCCTGCACGCGGCGATCACCGGCGCCCGCGAGGGCCACGCGGGCGCGGGTGCCGAGGCCGCCGTCGTTCTTGGCGAGCGCATAGAGACGAGCCTGCGCGGCGCGGCGATCCTGCTCGGGTACGCGACCTTTCAGACCAAGCAGCGCCTCGGAGGCAGCGATGCCCAGCTCGGTCGCGCCTTCATTCTTGGCGAGATCGCCCACTGCACCGAGCAGCGCGTCGCTCTGGCTGGCCGCAGATCGCACCACCAGCAGCCGGACCGGCATCGGACCGTCGTGCAGCGCCCGCAGCAGCAACGCGTCGACGAGGCCACGCAGGGCGGCGTCGCTGCGATGGGTGCGCGAGAGCAGCAACGCCGTGACCACACGCTCGTCGGCCGGCGTCTTTTCGTCGGCGAGGACGCGCAAGATGGCCTCGCGGCCGCCGTGCTCGAACGTGGGTGAAAGCGCCCACGCCACCGCGATGTCGCCGCGCGCGGCGGGATCGGCCGTCGCTGCCAGCTCGACGAAGAACGAAGCCTGATCCGCCGGCGGATCTTCGAGCAGGGCCAGCGCGCGGATTGCGTTGCTACGCACGTCGGGCTCCGGGTCGATGCGGGCGCGCTCGCGCAATGCCGGTACGTCACGCGGATCGCCGTCGATCATGGCGGCGCGGAGAGCCATGGCGCGGAGAGCGCCGTCGGAGCTGGCGAAATACGCCCGCCGCTCGTCGTGATCGCCCGGTCGTTCCAGCGCCCGCACCGCCACCCGACGAAAGCGCGAGTCGGCGTCGTCTGCGTGGCTGCGGGCAGTGCCACGCGAGATCTCCCCGGCCTCGTAGAGCACCACGAGTGCTTCTGCCGCCGCGGCGTCGCGCCCGTGAGACAGCGTCCGCAGTGCAGAAGCTGCATCATGCACGCACGCTTCGGCTTCCAGCACGCGGCGCACACCCTCTTCGCCGCGGGCTCGGGTGAG
>JAYUXI010000391.1:0-3696 GCA_043753085.1 Myxococcales bacterium
AGCCGCTGGATGCGATCGCTGATCTCGGCGCCCACGCCGCCGTAGGGCCAGCCTTCGTGCACCACCACCGCGCGGTGGGTCTTGCGCACCGAGGCCACGATGCTGTCCTCGTCGAGCGGGCGCAGCGAGCGCAGGTCGACGATCTCCACGTCGATGCCCTCCTTCTCGAGGACCTTGGCGGCGTCGAGTGCGACGTGAGTCATGCGCGAATAGGTGACCAGCGTGCAGTCCTTGCCGGGGCGGGCGATGCGCGCCACGCCGAGCGGCACGGGATCCGGCGTGGCCGAGAGCTCGCCCTTGAGCGAGTACAGCGTTTCCGATTCCATGACGAGCACGGGGTTGTTGTCGCGGATGGCCGACACCATGAGGCCGTAGGCGTCGTCCACGAACGCAGGCGCTACGACCTTTAGGCCGGGCACGGTGGCGTAGAAGTGCTCCATGGAGTGGCTGTGTTGCGAGCCGACCTGACGTGCGCTGCCGTTGGGGCCACGCAGCACCATCGGGCAGTTGAACTGGCCGCCGGACATCTGCCGGATCTTCGCCGCGTTGTTCAGGATCTGGTCGAACGCGACGGCGCTGAAGTTCCAGGTCATGAACTCGATGATCGGACGCAGGCCCACGATCGCCGCGCCCACACCAACGCCGGTGAAACCGGATTCCGTGATGGGTGTATCAACCACGCGTTTGGCTCCGAACTTGGCCAGCATGCCTTCGGAGACCTTGTAGGCGCCGTCGTAGTGACCGACTTCTTCACCCATCAGGAACACGTTCTCGTCGCGTTCCATTTCGTCCACCATGGCCTGGCGGATTGCTTCTCGGTAGCGGAGCTCACCCATGGTCTTTGCTTCTTTTCTGGTTTGCGATGCAGCCAGCATCGACATCAGGCCGCGAACGGGCCGTCGTAGGTGGTGTCTTCGAGCAGCTCGGGGCCGGGCTCGGGGCTTTCGGCGGCGAACTGAACCGCGTCTTCGACTTCCTTCTCGACGCTCTCGTCGATGGCAGCAAGCGCTGCTTCGTCGAGACCGCTTTCGAGCAGAGACGCACGCGCTTTCACCAAGGGATCGCGCTTTTTTTGTTCTTCCAGTTCTTCCTTGGTGCGGTACTTGCCCGGATCGCTCATCGAGTGACCGCGGAAGCGGTAGGTACGCACCTCGATCAGGGTGGGCAGCGAGTCCTTGCGGGCGCGCTCGACCGCTTCGGCGATGCGACCGCGGACCTGCAGCACGTCTTCGGCGATGAAGCGATCCCGGGCGATGCCGTAGCCGATGGCCTTGGACGAAACGTCCTCGACGCTCATGGTGCGCGCCATCGGGGTACCCATCGAATATTCGTTGTTCTCGCAGATGAAGACGATGGGCAGCTTCCACAGCGCTGCCAACGACACGCCCTCGTGGAAGCCGCCGATGGACACGGCGCCTTCGCCGAAAAAGCACAGCGTGACCCGGCCGTCGCCGCGGTACTTGGACGCGAACGCGGCGCCGGCGGCAAGCGGGATGTGCCCGCCGACGATGCCGTGGCCGCCGAGCATGTTCTTCTCTTTGTCGAACATGTGCATCGAGCCGCCGAAGCCCCGCGAGCAGCCGGTGACCTTGCCGAACAACTCGGCCATCACCGAGCGCGCCGACATGCCCTTGGCGATGGCGATGCCGTGATCGCGGTACGTAGTGACCACGTAGTCTTCCGGCCGCAGCGTGGAGAGTGCGCCGACGCCGACGGCTTCTTGGCCGATGTACAGGTGCAGGAACCCGCCGATCTTGCCGGACGCGTAGGCCCGGGCGGCCTCTTCTTCGAGGCGGCGAATCAGGTGCATCTGGCGGTAGAGCGACGCGAGGAGATCGCGGTCGGGAGCACTCGGCGGGCTGTCGGGCTGACCGTTTTGCGTGTCTTGGGTGTCTGGGCTCATGAGTCGGGCGCGAAGCCTACCATGCGCATCAGCGGGTTCCGAAGAGCGAACCGTCCTGCATGCAGGCGCAAGCCCGACCGAAGTGCGCTCCCGCGCGAATTGTTCTTGCGCCGAGCCAATTCCACCGGAATCATCGGCGTCGAACTGGCGTTCGTGAAGAAAGTCAGTGGGGTCTGGAACTTTTCCAGGGCAAACCCGTCAGAAGACAGCACACCAGCCGTGCGGAGGTTTTGGACCATGAAGAAGCTTGCCTTGCTCGCTATGTCCCTCGTGCCCTTGGCGCTCGCGGCCACTCCCGCACCAGCAGACGCATGTGGTGGCGCCGTCTTCCAGGAGCGCTTCATCGCGCCCAAGCCCACGCCGCCCCAGCTGGTTGCCAAGGGTGAAAAGCAGCTCGAAGAGGGCTCGGCCCAGCTGGCACTGCGCCAAGCGAAAGACGCCTATCCCGACCTGCACAACTCCACCGTTGGCAAAGACGCGATCAAAAACCGCGCGCTCCGCTTGGCCGCCATTGCCACCGTCCGCTCCGGCGGCGAGCTGAGCGTGGCCCCTGCACAGACCGTCAGCACCAAAGACGCCTGGGGCGACACCGTCACCCGCGTCAAGCTGCTCGACCAGTCGGCGGAAGCCAAGAAGGTGCGCCTCGAGTGGGCCGTCGGCGCACTGCGTGCACTGCACACCAACTCGCCCGACAACCCGTCCGTCGAAGCCGACCTCGGTGAGGCTCTCTCATCGATCGCCGGCCGCGAAGGCGAAGCGTTCGAGCGCCTGTCGAAGCTCGCGGAGAAAGATCTGCTCGGCAGCCCCACCGCGTACGCCGTGCTCGCCAAGCTGCGCGCGCAGCAGGGCCTGACCAAGAAAAGCATCGAAGCCGTGCAGCGCTGCCGCGAAATGACCCGTACGCCCGCCGTGTGCGGTCCTGAAGTCGCCGGTCAAAACCCCGCGTGAAGTATCTCCTCGTTGGTGCCCTCGCGCTCTCTGCCGCGGTGGCCTGTACGAAGACTCCCAAAGACGACACGAACGGCCCGAAGCCTGCCCCCTCGGTGGCGGCTTCGGGCACGTTTGCGCTTGCGCCGATGGTGGCAAGCAAGCCGGGCGACGCCGAGCACGGCAAGCAGCTGGTCGCCGTTCACGAATGCAATCGCTGCCACACGGGCACGGGCAACGCGGCGCCGTTGCTGTCGAAGGACTGTATCCAGTGTCACATCGACATCGTGTCGGGGAAGTTCACCGCCAAGGCGGACTCCCTGGCCAGGTGGAAGCCCATCGTCGCGCCGCTCACCGAAGTGCCGTCGCTCGCGTTTGCAGGCAAGCGCTTCACGCGCGCTTTCATCGAAGCCTTTCTGCTCAAGCCCCACGACCTGCGCCCAAACCTCGAGCAGCTGATGCCGCGTCTCGATCTGTCCCGGCAAGATGCGCGCGACATTGCCGCGTTCCTCGTGCCCGAGGCCGATGCGCCCGCCGCCAAGCTCGCGGGGGACATGGGCAAAGGCCGCGCGGTGCTGGAGAGCAAGGGCTGTGCGAGCTGCCATGGCATGACCGGCGTGCCCGCGTTGGCTGCGTCGGCCATCCCGGTTTCGATCGATTCGAAGACGATGCTCCGCGGCAGAACGCTGGCCCCGGATCTGCGCTTCGCGCGAGATCGATACGCGGCCGACAAGCTCGTGGCGTGGCTCAAGGATCCGAAGGCCATCAAGCCCGACACGACGATGCCGACGATCCCCCTGACCGACGAGGAGGCCCGGGACGTGGCCGCGTACCTGCTCGGCACCGAGCTCGCCGCCGCGCCACCG
>JAYUXI010000392.1:0-20939 GCA_043753085.1 Myxococcales bacterium
GCCACCTTCGACACCTTGGTGCCCGCGGCCGGCGACACTTCGTACGTGGTGACGGTGGGGCCGGGCAGGATCTCCTCGACCTTGCCGACCACGCCATAGTCGGCGAGCGTCTTGATGAGCAGCTCGGCGTTGGCGAACAGCATCGCCTTGTCGGGCACGAGATGCGGCTCGTGTTTCGCTGGGATCAGAAAATCGATCGACGGCAGCTCGAACTCGGCGCGGCCCTTCGTCTTCGGCTTCGTGACTGGCAAAATCTTGGTCTGCAGCGCGGCACTGGTGTCGACGATTTGCGGCCCGGCGGGCGCTGCGGCCGCTTTCTTCGCGACCAGCGTCGGTGCGGCGATGGGCTCGTCCGGGATGATCGAGGAAGATTGCGGCGTGAGCTCCTTTGGCTTTGCGCGGGACACACGGCGCGGGGCCACGTCGCCGAAGTCGGTCGGCGTGGTGCCGAACTCGAGCACCTGGTTCTCCTCGGGATCTGCCGCCACCCCCGGACTTGCGAAGCCGGGGCCTTCGACTGGAATTGCGAAGCCGGGGCCTTCGACTGGCTTCGGCTTGCGCGTACGCTTGCTTTTCGCCGCGGGCCCTTCGAGAACCGCCGCTGCCACGAGCGGCAAGAGATCCGGAGTGGGCGCCGCGACGAACCTGACCTCGGTCTGCACGTCGGTCTGATCCGGAATGAGCTGCGCGTCGTCGGTCTCGTGCGCGGCAATCTTCGGCAGACCGGCCACGCGCTTCTCTTCGCGCTCGAGGCGATCGATGTCCCGCGCTTCGCGCCACGCGTCGGCCAGCTTGTGTGCGCCTGCTGCGGTACGCCGCGCGCTGCGCGTGCCGAAGCGACCGACCCAGCGCATCAGCGCAATGAACGAGAACGAGGCGCGACCGATCAACACGAGGCCGAGCAGCGCGAAGCCGACCAAGAACGAGCCGGCGGTCGAGAACAGCGAGCGCATGATCTCGCCAAATAGCTCGCCGGCCATGCCGCTCGAGCGCAGCGCGCCGAATGCCGTGGCGTCGGGACAGGCCACCTGCACGAGGGAGGCGCCGAGCAGCAGAACGAGAAAGTTTCCGGCCAGCCGCTGCGGGGTGATCAGGCTCTTGCGCGATCTCACGTAGGGCACGCCGAGCAGCAGCAGCTCGAGGGGAAACACCCACGACGTCACGCCCGTGAGCCGCGCCAGCGCGCCAGCCACGGTTTCGCCGATCGGGCCCATCCAGCTTGGCCCGACGCTGGTCAGACCGAGCGCGCCGTCCGCGACCACTTGGCCCGGCGCCGCCAATTCCGGCAGACTCGGCTGCACGCGGTAGCTGGCCAAGGCGAGCGCCACGAACACCGCCCCGCTCCACAGGAGCAGCGCTGCGATCTCTCGTCCGCGGGCAAACGTCTTGTGATCCGGGGCCACCACGCGCCCCAGACGGTGATTGGCCAGGTCGATGGGATCCCCGGAGGCGGAGGATCCAAGGCGGCGTGGTGCGAAGAGCGGAAGTCCCATTCCTACGTTATCCTACATTGGAGCATATGGACCATGAAGGCCTCACGGCAAGTTCCGTGAGCATCGGGCAAACGGTTCGAAGTAGGATGGCGGCCCCGGTGTCCTCGAGGGCCCCGGCGCGGAATTAAGGAGCCTCAGCCTTTGGCACGTCTACGCCTCTCCCCTTTCGGCCTCGTCTTCAGCATTTGTCTCGCCAGCTCGCTCGCCGGCTGTGCCGTGACCGACGCCGATCTCACGCGCTGGGAAGGTACGCAACGCGGGCCAACCAAGCTCTATGCGGTGGTCACCCACGGCAAATATTCGCTCGACCTGCGCACCAAGGCCGCCTTGTCGATCATCCGCATGCCGCCTCGCGCGGGCACGCGACTCGGCATTGCCATCCTCGCGCAGCGCCACAAGGACGAAGACGGCAACGACGTCGACGGCGCGTTGAATGCCCTCGGCGACGAAGACCGCGCCAAGATCATTGCCGGCATCGTGCCCGAGCTCGAAAGAGAGATCACCGCGCCGCCGCCCGCGCGCCTGCCCGACGGCGCTCTGCCGCACGATCCGTCCATCCCGTACAAGGACGTGGCGTTCGCGCTGCTGTCGAACCAGCCGCCGCTGGTCACCGATCCCGATTCCAGGGCGCGCCTCGAAAAAGCGCTGGCCACGTGGGTGCAAACCGGCTTCCAGGATCGCGTCGAAAACAGCTCGCAGCAGTACGGGGTGGAGCAGATGTTGCGCTACCTCGGCCCGAACGCCGCGAAGACCTTGCCGGATCTGATCAAGGACGACACCACCCGGGTCGACCGCGTGGTCGGCCTCGCCGCCGACGTGGGCGACTCCGAGACCAAAAGCCGCGCCGCCGCTGCCCTCGTCGCCTTCGCCAAGACGCTCGAGTCGCCGGAGTGGGCCGCCGCCCAGAAGAAGGTCGTCGAGGACCACAACGCGAAGACCAACACGAAAGCCACGCCCGAGCAGGTGCTGGGCCAGGTCGAGAAGATCCGCGAACGCCGCTTCAACGACGAGCTGTTCCCGTCGATGAAAAAAGTCGGTGGCGAGCGCCAGGTCATCGATTTTTTGCTGGCCTACGCGGGCGATGCGAAAAAGCCGGAAGACCGCCGCAAGCTCGCGCTCGCCGCACTCGAAGGTCGCGCCGACAAGGCCGTGACCTCCGACGGCGACAAGCTCTTCGCCATCGCCAAGGAAGACTCCACCCCAGACGGCGTGCGCGACCTCGCGTTCACGCGCCTGGGCGAGCTGCCCAAGGACCAGGTCATCGCCAGGATCTACACGCTGTTCGAGACCCCGAAGTGGAAGGTCCGCTGGGTGGCCGGCTCGATGGTGCTCAAGATGATCGATCTCAAGGATCTCCCTACCTTCCTCGCCAAGCTGCCAGCCACCGCCAGAACCAAACAGGGCATGACCGAAGGCCTCTCGTTCGGCGAGCTCATCGGCAAGATGGACCCCAAGGGCGGAACCTCTCCCAAGGCGCTCATGGTGCAGAACCTGAACAACAAGTCGTTCGGCGCCAAGATGACCGCGATCGGCTTTTTTTACCGCGGCGCCAGGACCGACGAAGCGCTGCTCGCGCCGCTCGCGGCCAGCAACGAGCCCGTGCCCGTGTGCGAAAAGGACGATGACTGCCAGTGGCAATGCGAGGCAGCAAAGCCGAACGGCGCGCCCGGCTCCAAGGAGACGGCGACCCGCGAGATCAAAACCATCGGCGAGCTCGTGTCGCTCTGCGTGATCCCCTCGCTGAAATGACGGTTTCTCGCACGCGATCTAGCAACAGTGGCTGTTTCGCGGTATCGGTGGAGCCAGCGTGGTGCGACCTGCCGATGCGGTTGCATCGCAGCTCGCCCGCGGTCAGCGCGAACACGCCAACCACCAAATGAGTGCGGATCCCAACAAAAAAAGTCCCCGGACATTCCAGTGCCGCGACATGCTTTGGGACAACTTCGAGCAAATGGCGCGCGAGCTCGAGTGCAGCGTCGACTACCTCATCAACGACGCGATGAAGCAATACGCCCGCCAGCGTAGTCTCGGCGGCGGCAGCAGCTCGGTGGGCGCACCGAACTCGCTCGGTCGCGGCGATCCGCCCACCATCGCCGCCGCCGCGGCTGTCGGCTCCGGCGGACAAAACCCAGGTGCAAATTACGCGCGGCCCACGCTCGGCAGCCCAAGCTTTCCGCCGCCGCAGCGACCGCCGCAGACCGCCGGTCGGCCCCCGGCCCCGTCCCCTCCCGGCAGTATGGGCGGTGGCGGTGGTCTGCGTCCGCCGCCGCAGGGTGGCGCGGCGGGTCGCAGCCTGCCCGCCCCGCAGACCTCGCCGAACGCAATGCGCACCGGCATCCTCCCGGTGCCCCCGCCTTCGCGCGCTGCGGCACGCGAATCTGCGCCGCCCCCGGTCCACGCCACGCCACCCGGCTACGCCGCCGTGCAACACGGTGGTGCGCGCCAGCAGCAGACACCGCCCCCGCGCGATGTGCAGGCCGGCCTGAACGGTGGCGGTTACCGTCCCAGTACGTCGCCGCAGGGCGCCGCGCTCTCGGTCACCTACAACGGCGAGCGATTCTCGGTGAACAAGGAGCGGTTCGTGATCGGCCGCGGCAAGCAGTCGAGCGACCTCACGCTCAAGGATCCGAACGTGTCGCGCCAGCACGCCATGGTCGAGTACCAAAACGGTGTATACTACATGGTAGACATGGGTTCCACCAACGGCGTCGAGTACAACGGCCAACGCATCGCCCGCAAGCAGATCGCCGAAGGCGACACCTTCCGCATTTGCGACCACGAAATTCGTTTCAGCTTCCGCTGAGAGCATTCGCGAGCGAAGCGCTGCCAGCACGCGCGGAGCCAGCTCGTTACGCGAGCCGCACGAGCGCTTCTGCCGTTTTGCGGCCACCGACGGCGGTGGCCAGGATGCTCTGGCCCGGAAACACCGAGTCGCCCACCAGCCACGCGTTCGGCAAGAACGTGGTCGGCCCGAGCGTCTCGTAGTTGCCGAAGCCGACGCGGCGCGGAATGCCGCCCACCAGCCCTCCGGTGCGGCCCACGAAGCGCTGGAACGTGCGCGGGCTGGCGGGAAGCTCGCGCAGCCGGGCCGCGTGCAACGCCGGATAGAGCTCGGCGACGGTGCGGCGCATGGCCGCTTGCACGGCTGCCGCGAACGCGCCGCCCTCTTGCGCGTACTGGCGGCCGGACACGTGCGTGGACATGGTGACCGAGCGCTCGCCGCCGCGCGCCGCGCCGACGGAGCAGAACACGTGGTTGCCGCCAGTGGGCGCCAGGTCGGGATCCAGGGTGAGGTCGACATGGTGTGGCCCGGACTCGAGCAGGCCGTCGTCGCGCACGACCCAGTACAGCATGACCGCGCCCCAGCTGCTCTGCACCGCCTCGTGCAGTGCGCCGAGTGGCCCGAAGTAGCCACCGAACACCCGCGCGGTGTCGGCCGGCAGCAGGTTCGACGCGATCCGTGCAGACTGCACATCAACGCGCCGGCCCTGCGCCACGAATCCGTCGGGGCCGCGCACCACGCGGTCGACGCGGCTGGCGAAGCGAACCTCGCCGCCGGCTTTTTCGATGGCGGAGGTGAACGCGCGGGCAAGCTGACCGGCGCCGCCGCGCACGTGCCCGGTGCCGCGGAACGCGTAATCGATCGCAGCCAGCGCGAACGGCGCTTCGGCTTCGCCCGCCGGCACTTGCACGGTGATCTGGCAGAGCGAATCGAGGAACGCGCGAAGCACGCGCGCGCGGCCGAGACCGAACGCTTCCAGCACGTCGGCAAGCGGGCGGCCCATCCACGGAGCGATGCGCAGGTAGGCCGGCAAACGCCCCACATGCGTGAAGAATGCACGCAGCGACATGGGAGGAAGCAGGTCTGGGTCTTCGAACAAGGACCACAGCGAGTCGGCTACGGCCTTCTGGAAATCGAAGAAGCGGGCGATCGCTTCGGCATGCGCTGGTTCCAACTCCTTCCAGCGGGCCACGTACGCGGCGCGCTCTCTGGGCACGGCGAACGACGCGAGCGGCGTCCGCACGTGGAACACCGGATCGAGCCAGTCGACCTCGACGCCCAGCGCGCCGAACGCGCCGCCCTCGTGCAAGCCAGAAAAGAGCGTCGCACCAGACTCGTACGAGGTGCCGCCACGCCGGTAGGTGCTGGCGCAACCGCCGGGATATGCGAGCGACTCCAGCACCACGACGCGCAGGCCCAGCTCGGCGGCGCGCAGCGCACACCCCAGGCCGCCAAAGCCAGCGCCGATCACCGCCAGGTCGAATCGCATCGTCGTTGCTCGGGTCGGATGGTACTGGAGTGGACGAGAAGGCGACCTCTTTTTCATGGCACGCCCCGTCCGCCACACCATCGCGCGTCGCATCTTGATCTCGTTCGCGGTGGCGGTCACCGCCTTCGCCGTCACGCTCGGGTTTGGTGTGCGCGCTCTGCGGCAGAGCCAGAGTGCGTCAGAGCGACTGTCGGACGTCTTGGTACCGGTCGCGCTCAAGCTCGGGCAGCTCCGCGCCACGCAAGCAACGTTGGCCACGCTGGTCGACGGCGTGTCGGACGAGCGCGATCCCGTGTCGACGCGGCACTTGCTCGGCACCCTGGCGTCGGAACGCAGCGTGCGCGTGGCCGAGCTCGAGACCGCGATCGCCACGCTCTCGGCGCAGCCCGGCGATCTGGGCGCCGTGGGCTACCAGATGGCGGCGCGGCTCGCCACCGTCAACGCGCTCTTGGTGCGAGATTCCGCGCACTTCGAGAGCCTGTTCGCTGCGCTCGGAACCCGGGACGAGCCCGGCACCGCGCGTGAGCTCGTCGAGCTGGGCGCCATCGAGCACGACGCCTCGCACGCGCTGCGCGGCATGAGCGCCAGCGTGAGCGAGGCGATCGCCGCGGTGTCGAGCGAAGGGCGTACGCGCGTGGCGCAGTCGCTGCTCGCGTTGTTCGTGCTAGCCGCCGGCACGCTTGCACTCGGCGTGTTCGTGGCAGTGCGCACCCAGCGGCTTTTGCGGCCGCTGGCCTCGCTTCTCGCACGCGTACGGGCGGTGGCCGCAGGCGATCGCAAACCGCATCCGATCACCCCCACCGACACCGAGATCGGCGAGCTCGAGGTCGGGTTCGAACAAATGGTCGATGCCCTCGAAAGCGAGCAGACCCGCCGCCTCTCGAACGAGCGGTTCGCGGCCATCGGCAAGATGGCCGCCCACGTAACCCACGAGATTCGCAATCCGCTCAACTCGATCAGCCTGAATCTGGAGCTGCTCGAGGACGAGCGTGCCGGCAGCGAGGAACGCGATCTGCTTCGCGCGGTGCGCCGTGAGGTCGAGCGGCTCGAGAATCTCTCCGAAGAATACCTGCGCCTCGCCCGCCTGCCGTCGCCGCGCAAGGAAGTGGGCGACGTGCAGGCGCTGGTGCGCCGCGTGGTCGAATTCGAAAAGCAGGATCTGATTCGCACCGACGTCACCGTCGACATTCGCGCGAGCGGTCCGATGCCACCGGTCGCGTTCGACGAAGGGCAGTTGCGCCAGGCCCTGGTAAACTTGTTGCGCAATGCACGTGAAGCGATGCCGGCAGGCGGTGCCGTGGAAGTCACGCTCGCCACCCGCGCGCTCGACGTGTCGCTCGAGGTGGCGGATCGCGGCGGGGGCATCCCGGACGAGATCCAGCCGCGCGTGTTCGACCCGTTCTTCTCCACCAAGGGCGAAGGCACCGGCCTCGGCCTGTCGATCACGAAACAGATCGTCGAAAGTCACGACGGCACCATCACCTATCGCTCGCGCCCCGGTGGCGGCAGCATCTTCGCCATCACGCTGCCACTCGCCGTGGTAGGGCCTGACCGCAAATGAGCAAACGGATCGACGGCCGGGGCCCCGCTGACTTGCGACCCGTGATCATGGAGCCTGGCTTCCACAAAATGGCCGAAGGCTCCGTGCTGTATCGCTCGGGCAACACCGTCGTGCTCTGCACGGCGTCGATCGACAACAAGGTGCCGCCCTTCCTCGAAGGCAAAGGCCAAGGGTGGCTCACCGCGGAGTACCAGATGCACCCGCGCTCCAATCCGGTTCGCCGCGAAGCCCGCGACGGGCGCGGCAAGGCTCCCGGCGGTCGTACGCAAGAGATTCAGCGACTCATCGGTCGGGCGCTGCGTGCGGCGGTGCGGCTCGATGCGCTCGGCGAGCGCACTCTCGCCATCGACTGCGACGTGCTCGAGGCCGACGGCGGCACGCGCACCGCGTCGGTCACCGGCGGGTTCGTAGCCGCGGCGCTGGCACTGTCGAAGCTCATGGCCAAGGGCGGCGTCAAGCCGGGGATCCTGCGCGAGCCGGTCGCCGCGGTCAGCGTCGGGCTCTCGTCCACCGGCGACGTCTTGCTGGACTTGCCATACGTCGAGGACAAGGACGCCGAAGTCGACCTGAACGTGGTAGCCACCGAGTCAGGCCTGTTGATCGAGCTGCAAGGCACGGCGGAGGGCGCGCCGGTGCCGCGCGCCACCATCGACCGCATGATCGACCTCGCGCTGGTCGGCGTCACCAACCTCACTTTGCTGCAGAAGCGCGTGCTCGCGGCCGAGGGTGTGCCAAACCACCTGTTTGCCGCGATCGGCACCTCGCACTGACGCCATGCGACTGCTGCTCGTCGTCGCCAGCGAGAACGTGCACAAGCTCGCCGAGCTGCGCGCCATGCTCGGCAGCGAATGGGAGGTGCGCGCCGCCAACTCGCTGGGCGTGCCGATCCCCACGGTGGTGGAAGACGGCGAGACGTTCGAGGCCAACGCGATCAAGAAGGCCGAGCAAGTCGCGGCGGTCACCCATGCGCTCACCCTGGCAGACGACTCCGGCCTCGAGGTCGACGCGCTGGGTGGTGCGCCGGGAGTTCGCTCGGCTCGGTACGCCGGCGAGCGCTCCACCGACGCCGAGAACAACGCCAAGCTGATCGATGCATTGCGCATGCATCCTGCGCCATACCCGGCGCGCTTTCGCTGCGTGCTGTGCCTGGTCGATCCCTACGCCGCCACCGCGGCCGGGCGGCGCGTGATCGTGTCCGGCGCGTGCGAAGGCAGCATCGTCAGCGAGCCGCGGGGCGCGGGCGGGTTTGGCTACGATCCGCTGTTCGTGGTGCAAGGCCACGCCGCCACGTTTGCCGAGCTGAGCCCGGCCGAAAAGCACGCCGCGAGCCACCGGGGCCAGGCCATGCAGGCCATGCGGGCCGTGCTCGCACGGGTGAGCAGCACGCGCAGCGGGTGAGCTACTTGCCGAACAGATCGAAGTGCGCGCCGACGCCGAGGCCGAACACGATGTAGCTCGTCGTGTCTTCGATGGTGGCGCCGCCTGCGTAACGAGGCTGCACCAGCCCGTCACCCTGGCGGGATGCCGCGTACGTGACCCTGCCCGACGTGCCTTGCATCACGCCGCTCGACAGCGTGATCTGGGGTGAGAGCGTGAGCTTGGACGTGAGCCGGATCTCGGCGCCGAGGCCAAGCCGCAGGAACTCGAACGTGCTCATCGAGTACGAGTCGTTGCCAGCCGTAACGCCGACGACACGCCGCCCGAACGACAGATCGGTAAAGCCCGCCACGAAGTCGGGGTTGCCGAACAGGTAGCGGAAGCCGAACCCGTAGAACTGGCCGTACGAAGTGGAGTCGATGCCCTGGAAACGCCGGCCGTCGCCGAACGACCAGTAGCGCTCGTACATCACGTACGGGATGTAGCGTTTCTCGAGCCGCACGCCGAGATCGACCTCGGTGCCGAGCCCAGGCTTGATGAAGTTGCCGGTGACCTCGCTCTGACCGTTCTCGTTGCGGAAGAAGCTGTTGCCGAAGGTCTGGAACGAGACGTGAGCGCCAGCCCACAACGCGAAACGTGGAGCATGCACGGGAACCGATGGAGACACGTAGCGGTACTCGGGCGGCGGCAGCGGCGCGGGCTCGTAGGTGGGCGGCGCGGCCGCAGGAAGTGGTGCGGCGGGCGGCGGGGGCTCGGAGACGAGCGGCGTTTCCGGAACTTGCGCCTGCGCGGCGCGGCCGACCAGCAGGATCACGAGCGCCGAAGAGGGCAGGAGCCGCACGTGCATCCGCAGCATGCTAGACCAGGCGCCTCGTGTCTTCCCTCAAGAAGTATGGTCGGTATGGCACCGTCGGGCTCGAGCTTCTGCTGTCGATGGGGCTTGGTTTCTTTGCCGGCCAATGGGTCGACAAGCGGTACTTCGGCAACAAGGGCTACGCCACCATGGTGGGATTCTTCTTCGGCCTGGCCGTAGGCTTTCGCAACTTGTGGCGCGTCGCCAAGGTCGCCACCAAAGAGGCAGACCAGGAGACCGAGCGGGAACGCGACGGTACCCAAGAGTACCACGACGAATACCTGGAGATTGCACGCAAACCCGACACGGACCGGCGAGACGATGACGACGCAAAAGGCTGACGAGGGCTCCACGTACGGCGCGGCGATGGCAGCCGTCGGCGTGGTCGGCGCGTTGCTGGCGATCGGCGCCTTCGCGCTCTACGGCGGCAAGGCGGCCAGCTCGGCAGCGTTCGGTACCGTGCTGGCCGTCGCGAACCTGTGGGTGCTCGGCAAAGTCATCGGCGCGATGCTGCCTCCGGTCGAGGAGTCCGCGGCGACGGACGCCGAGCCGGGCAGCGGACCTTTGCCCGAGTCGGGCACGGGCAAGAAGGGCTCGCCGGCCGCTTGGGGCATGTTCGCGCTGTTGAAGGTCGTCGTGCTTTTCGGGCTGGTCTTGCTCGCCGTGAATGCGGGGTGGATCACGCCGCTCGGCTTTCTCGCCGGCTACGGTGCGATGCCGATCGGCATCGTCATGGCACAGCTGGCGCGGGGCATGTCGGCCCGGTAATTGGCCGGTTATACCGGGTATTATCGCGATTTCTCCGACTCGGAGCGGCGCACACTTTTCGCTTTTTCGGCCAACCGTCCATGGTAAAGGCTCGCGCGTCGTCGCTCCGCATTCCCGAAGCGATGCCCGCCAAAGGCGGCACCCCACCATGCCCGAGCACACTTCATTTCTGAGTTACCTCCTTGCGCTCTTTCCGGCTCTCGGAAAGAACATGGAGGCCCTCGGAGACACGGCGATGCACAAGCACGTCGATGCGCACCAGGCGGAGGCCCTCGCGTCGAGCCTGTGCGTCGTCATCTTGGCGATCGTCCTCGCGGTCCTGGCCAGGCGCAAGATCGCCGACACGAAAACCGCAATCATTCCCGACGACAAGCTCACGCTGCGCACGTTCTTCGAGATCATCGTCAGCGCCACCTACGGCATGATGAAAGACATGATGGGGCCGCACCGCGCGAAGCGGTTTTTTCCGGTCATCGGCACCGCCGCCATCTTCATCACGTTCTCGAACTTCCTCGGCATGGTGCCCGGGGTTCTGCCACCCACGTCGAACCTGCGCATCACCGCGGGCTGCGCGTTCGTGGTGTTCTGCGCGTTCAACTACTACGGCATCAAAGAAAACGGCCTCGGCTACTTCAAGCACCTGTTCGGCCCGTGGCTCGGCCCGTTTGGCATTCCGGTCAACATCCTGATCTTCTTGGTCGAGGTGCTGTCGCTGTGCATGCGGCCAATCACGCTGGCCATTCGTCTGTTCTTGAACATCGCGGTCGACCACCTGCTGCTCAGCATCTTCCTCGGCATGGTGTGGGTCCTCGTGCCCATCCCGATCATGATGCTCGGCACGCTGGTCTCCGTCGTCCAGGTCATCGTCTTCTGCTTGCTGTCGTCGATCTACATCGCGCTCGCCACCGAGCACGAAGAGCACGGCGAGCACGCCCACGCCGCGGGCCACAAGGCGCCCGTGCCCACGCACTGATTTCCGTTTCCCCGCCCCGTCTTCCACTCAGTCTTCCGTCCGCCTTCCGTCCGCCTTCCCCGCCTTCCCCCGCACAGTAAACTTTTTGCCGCAAGCTCCAGAACGAGCGGGGCGGCCCCAAAGGAGTATTTCGATGTCGATTCAGAAGAAGATGAGCGTCGCCGCCGCGATGGCGCTCGTGACCCTCGCCCCGTTCACTGCGTTCGCCCAAACCACCGCTGCCGCCACGAACGACAACGACGTGAAGATGGCGGCCGCTCTCGGTGCGGGCCTCGCCATCGGCATCGGTGCACTCGGTGGTGCGCTCGCGCAGGGCCGTGCAGCCGCTGCCGCCCTCGAGGGCATCTCGCGCAACCCCGGCGCCGCCGGCCGCATCCAGACCCCGATGATCCTCGGCCTCGCCCTGATCGAGTCGCTCGTGCTCCTCGCGTTCGTCATCGCGTTCTTCCTCCGCAACATCGCGACCGGCGGCTGAACCCACCAGGCCTGGAAACCGGCCTCCTTCGCGCAGGCGCCGCGCTCCTTTCGGGGAGTCGCGGCGCTTTCGTATTTTCGGTACGCGCAGTCGGCTCGGAGCAGGCTCCAGAAGCACTCGATGGTCCAGTGTTCCAGGGGTGAATCCTTCGCGCCTTGCCCGAGTCGTCTCGTCATGGGGTCTCCGCCGTGGCTCGACTTCGGTGGCCCCACCAACTCCTCGCTCGAAATGCTATCGCAGCGGAATGCTGCTGCGGGTGACGCTGGACGACCTCACGATCGACGACGAAGCTGCGTTCGGCAGGCTGGCCCTGTATGCGCCGCTGAAGGAAACGCTGCGCAAGGCGCGCTACGAGTTCCGCGTGCCGGCGGGCGACACTGCCTACTCGTGGGATCGCGCAGCGCTCCTCAACCTCACGTTCTGGAATGCCAGCGAAGCGTCCGACGTGCTGACCGAGCGGCGCATTCCCGCCGACGTGGTCACGCACGCCGCGTGGCACCACCTCACGCGGCGCGCCATCTCGGACGCGTCGGCCGACGCGCTGTTTCTCGGCGAAGCCATCGCCAGCGCGTTCGACCTGTACCTGGTGGGTGCGCTCCTGCGCGCGGCGCCAGAGTGCGCGTTTCTGGAGAGCCAGGTGCCGCTGATGGCCGAGGCCGGCGAACGCGCTGGCCAGACCGAAGCCGAGTTCGAGGCGATGCTTGCGTACGTGGCGAAGCGCCCCGAGCGGGCCTTCGAGGAACTGCGCTCGCTCCTGTTCGATGCGAGCAACGCGCTGGTCGCCGCCGACTCGGTGGACGCAGCCGACTGCGCCTTCGATGCATTCACCACGCATCGGTTCGGACCCATCTTGCACCACTACGAGCTCTCCAACTGGACGCTCTACGCCCGCGCCTACGCCAAGGGCACCACGTCCGATGCGGCGCGCGCCGTAGACACTTCGCTGCGCCAAGCGGACGATTCGCTCGAGTGGCTCGAGAAGAACTGGCTGACCTAGGCCCTTGCCGGCTGCGCCGGCGTTCGCATTGCACCGCGCAGCGAACGAGTGCTCACCCGCGGAGCACGTCGCGGCTCCAGGCCAGCACCGCCAGAAACAGGAAGACTCCGGCGCCAATCCACTGGCGCACGCCGAGCAGGTACGCGCCCGAGCCCGCGAGCGCCAGGAACGTGATGCCGGTGAACAGGCGCTTGCCAACCCGCTCCATCGCCAGCCGTTGCTCGTCGTTGGTGTGGCGGATGGTGAGCCGACCGAGCCGAAGATCGTCGAGGATTTCGCGGGTTTGCGTGGGCAGGTCGTAACCGACTTTGGAGAAGTGCTCGACGCCGCGCCACAGCTCGTTGCCCAGGCGCTCGGGCGAGTAGCGCTTTTTGAGTAGCTCGATGAAGTGCGGCTGCGCCTCGCTGAACACGTCGAGCTCGGGGTCCAGCTCACGGGCAATCCCTTCGAGGGTCATCAGCGCCTTGCCCACCAGCATGAAATCCGGCGGCACTTCGATTCCGAATTTGAGTGCACCTTGCACTAGATCCCGGAGGAGCGCCGACAGCTGGATGTCCTTGAGGGTGCGCCCCAGGTACTTTTCGGCGATCACCGCGACGTACGAGCGGTACTCGCGCATGTCGACCTTCTTGGTGGGCCGGCCGATGGCGTAGATTGCGTCTGCCACGGCATAGCCGTCCTTGCGGGCCGCCGCGATCATGAGGTCGATGGTGCGATCGCGCATCTCGGGCGACAGCCGGCCCACCATGCCGGTGTCGATGAGGCCGATGATTGGATCGTCGTTGGGGCCGAGCAGGATGATGTTGCCGGGGTGCGGATCGGCGTGGAAAAAGCCGTGGTCGAAGGTCATCTTGATGACGACGCCGACGGCGCGCTTGGCCACCAGCTTGCCGTCCATGCCGTCGGCCAGGGCGCGGCTGATCTTGCGTCCGTCGAAGAACTCCTGCGTGAGCACGTGCTTGGACGACGCCTGCCGGTAGATCTTCGGGAAGCGCACGTACGGGTGGCCGGCGAAGTTCTCGGCGAAACGCTGCGCGTTCTCGGCTTCGTGCGAAAAATTCAGCTCGGCGGTGATCGAGCGATCGAACTCCTCCACGAGGCCGCGCGGTGAGTAAATCTTCAGCTCCGGAAGCGCGCGCTCCACCGCGGCGGCCAGAAAGTGCAGGATCTCGAGATCGCGCTGCACGGTGGCGCCCACGCCGGGCCGCTGCACCTTGACCACCACCTCGAGCAGATCCCCCGCGGGGTGTTCCGCGCCGTCGGCCGGCATGATCCGAAGGCGTGCACGATGCACCTGTCCGATCGAGGCGGCGGCAAGCGGCTTGTCGTCGAACCACTCGAAGATCTGCGCCTCCGGCGCGCCGAGGCTGGTCTCGACCACGGCGCGAATCTCCGCCAACGGCGCCGGCGGAACGTCGTCCTGAAGGCGTTTCAGCTCGGCCAGCAAGTCGTCTGGCAGCACGTCCGACCGGGTCGACACGATCTGCCCGAGCTTGATGAACGACGGGCCGAGATCCTGGATCACCAGCCGGATGCGCTCGGCGGTCGAGATGCGGCGCTTCTCGTCGTCACCGGTGCCGACGTCCTCGGCGGATGCGCCGACGTCGGCGGGCACCTGCTCCTTGCTGCCGAACAGGCGGGTGACGACCTCACCGAAGCCGTGGCGCACGAGCACTTTGGTGATCTCGCGCAGCCGTCCCAGATCCCGAACGGCGGCGACCACTCCAAGCATTGGGCCAGCTTAGTACGGCGAAACGCCGAAGCGCGCGGTCTTCCGGTTCGGTGCGCGCGGCGTGGGCTTCTTGACGCAGTGCTTCCCTCTTGGTACTTCTACCTAAGTCATGGGGGAACCGAACAACAACGTCCGCGACCGCATCCTCGATGCAGCCGTGTCGGTGCTCGAGAGCTCGGGCATCAAGAAGTTCGCGCAGCCGCACATCGCGCGCATCGCCGGCATCCCGCAGGGCCACCTCACGTACTACTTCCCCAAGCGCAAGGATCTGCTGTCGGCCGCCGCCGGGCGTTTCGTCGGCTTGCTGCTCAGCGATCTGCCCGACGCGCTCCGCAAGGAAGCCATGGGCAAGGTGCAAGAGGGCCGCGCGTACGCCGTGGGCATGGCCGCTCGCGTGGTGAAAAACCGTGCGCGCATGCGCATGCTGCTCAGCCTCGTGGTCGCATCCGAAGAAGATCCGAAGCTCGCCCGCGACATGGCCGACACCGTGGACGTCTTGCGCAAGCTGCTCGAGCGCGTGCTCGGCAAAGACGCCGATCCGGTCGACGTCGAGCTCGCTCTCGCGTCGCTGTGGGGCATCGGCCTGCTGCACTTGGTTCTCGAAGACACCCGCCCCGACGCCGAAACCGACAAGCTGCTCAAGCGACTCGAGCTGCGGCTGGGTCAGCTCCGCGCCGCCACCAAGACACGCGCGCCGCGCGCCGCGAAGACGCCCGCCAAGCGCGGGCCACAGACCTAGCGCACCCGCACGAGCGTGCCCTTTTCGTGGGCGGTGGGCAGCACGGCGTCCCATCCAGAGGGGACATGCGGCGCCGTCCAGCCGAACAGGTAGCGCGCGTCTTCGGGGACGAGGTTCACGCAGCCGTGGCTATGAACGTGGCCGAGATCGCGATGCCAGAACGTGGCGTGCAGCGCGACGCCCTTGTGGAAGAACTGCACGTACGGCACGTCGGCGATGGAATAGTAGTCGTCCGCGAGATCCTTCTCGAGGTTGTCCATGTCGGTCGTGCGCAGCTTCACCCAGATGCGAAACGTGCCGGTGGGCGTGGCCAGCTCGGTGCCCTTGGCGCCCTTGCCGGTCGACACGAGCGTCGCGAACGTCGGGGTCGTGCCCTCGTAGGCCACCAGCGTCTGGCTCACGAGGTCGATGTCGATCCAGCGCTCGTCACCGTGGATCTCGGCCGGTGGCGCCGACCGTGTGGGGATGGAGAGCGATTTCGCATCGATCGAACCCGGCTTCCCCTCTGCAACGACGTCGACGCTCTTGGCAATGGATGCAATGCGCACCTTCGTGAACCGCGGCAGCACTACGTTCTTTTCGCGTTTGTCGGCGGGCTTGAGCGTGGCTTTCGTGCCGCGCACCCAGGCGACGTCGAGCGTGCCGCCCTCGAGCTTTTCGCCCTGGAAATCCAGGGGTCTGGCCGGTGCGAGCTCGGTCATGGCGATCCACTGTCCGGCCCGGGTTCGCCCCCAGCGCCCGCCGTCTTTCTCGCGGATCTCGACGATGGGCAGGAAGAAGCCGCGCTCGAGATCGCCCTCGGGCGCAGCGTCGCCGGCGCTTTGGAACGAGGCGTAGGCGCTGGCCGTCTCGGCCTGCACGAAGTAGTACGCGAATGGCAGGCCGTAGGTGAGCACCGGCGCCGATGGGGGGATCACGTAGGGCGCGGCGAGGTACTCGATCTCGTCCGAGCACAGCCACGCCGACGGGCCCACCAGCAGCCAGCGGCCGCCGCAGTGGGCGCCGCGCTCGGCCGCGAAGATCGACGCCGTGGCGCCGCGCAGAAGCGTGCCGCGGCGTTGCTCGGTGGCGCCCGGGCGCTGGTACAGCGCCGACTCGCGGACCTTGATGCGCACGCTCTTCACGGCGTCGGCAATCGGAATGTCGCCCGGTTGGATCCACGGCGGCAAGATGGGATCGGCGGCCTGCGCAGTGGAAGCGAGCAGGATCACCGTCAGGCTGCGAAGCTGCCCCGGCCAGCGGTCGCGGCGCCGAGGCGTGAGCTCGACCCGGCGCTTCACTCGTTGTCCTGCGGCAGGGTCATGCGGAAGGTGGCGCCGCGGCCCGCGCGCGAGCTCTGTTGCACGTCGCCGCCGTGCTCTTCTGCGATGCGCTTCACGATGGCCAAACCAAGACCGGTGCCGCCTTTCTTGCCACTCGTGACGAACGAGTTGAACATTCGGTGCTCGATGTCTTTGGGGATGCCGGGGCCGGTGTCGAAGAAGGTGAGCACCAGGGCGCCCGCGGCGTTCTTGGCGACGCGGATGGTGAAGGTGCCGCCGCCCTGGGGGATCATGGCTTCGGCGGCATTGCGTGCGAGGTTGTGGATCACGCGAAGGATCTTGCCTTCGTCGAAGCGGGCGGTGCCACGGTCCAGCAGCTCGAGCTCGAGCTCGACGCCGCTCTTGGCCAGCACGTGCTCGAGCTCGGCGCGGACGCCGTCGAAAAACTGTGCAAGATACACCTTACGGGGCAGGAGGCTGCGCTCCCCGCGCGCGAACTCGAGCACGTCGCGCTGCATGGCAAACACGTGTTCGAACTGCTTGACCATGAGGCGGGCGTATTCGTCGCGCTTGGCACGACTGTCTGCAGACTGCATCAGCTGCACGTAACCGCTGATGACCGACAGCGGCGTTTTCAGATCGTGGATGACGCCGGACAGCAAGCGACCGATGGTAGTGAGGCGTTCTTCGCGCTCGCGAGATTCGCGCGACCAGTGCAGGCGCAGCGCGGTAGCCACGTTGGCGCAGACCAGCAGTACGATGGCTTCGTCTTCTTCGTCGAAGCCGAGCATCTTGCCGTACAGGCCGATGGCGCCGAGGGTGCGCCCGTCGTCGCCCTCGAGCGGCACGCACAGCGCGGATCCTTGTTCGTGCAGCACCGAGCGCGCCTCGCCGATGGCGCCACGTGGATCAGCCTCGGCCTCGTCGCTGCGGGTGGTTTCGTCGTGATTCATGGCGTGGCCAATGAGTCCGAGCACACCTTTGACCGGATGCCGCTCGAGCGTGGCGCGGTTTTCGCCCTGGACGAACAGCGACAGCGCGTCCGTCTCGGGATCGCGGATGAGGAACATCGCGCGGGAAGCGAGGGTGACGCGCTTGGCCTCGCGCAGGGCGGAGAGCAGCAGCTCTTCGAGCGACTCGACGCGAGCCATGGCGCGCTCGAGGTCGAAGAGCAAATGCAGATCGCGAACGCGGCGCTCGAGCTCTTCTTTCGTGGCCGAGAGCTCGGCGCTCTCGTAGCGGAGGCTGGTGACGAGGTTGACCTGCACGATGCTCACGGCGGCCTGGGTGGCGAGCGCCTGCAACGTGGCCATGTCGGCCTTGGTGAACGCGCCGCGCGCGCGGTTGATGACCTGGATGACGCCGTGCACGCGGCCGGCGTTGTCGCGCATGGGCACGCACAGCATGTTGCGGGTGCGCACGCCGAGCTGCTTGTCCACGGCGCCGAGAAACTTCAAGTGGCGACTCGTGTCGCTCACGATCATGGCCTTGCCGGACTTGGCGACGCGACCAGCCACGCCCTGGCCGATGGCGACGCTGAGCGGCGCGCTGCTCTTGCCTTGACTGCCGCAGGAGCGCACCGTGGTGAGCGCGCCAGTACGCTCGTCGACGATGTACAGCGTGGCGCGCGCAGCGCTGGTGACCTCGCGGCTCTTTTCGAGCACGAGCGACAACAGCTCGTCGGTGCCCGCGGATTCTCCCAGGGCGCTGGCAACCTGGCGGAGGGCGTCGCTGATCTGGCGTTCGCGGCGGAGGGCGCCCTTCAGCGTGAGCTCGGCCGACGAAGCGGGCGCGGGCAACAAGCCAGAGCCGCGTGCGTGAGGAAGTTTCCGCACGACCGCCGAGCTTTTCTTGCTCCGAGCGCCGGTCGCCATCGGCTCATGCTAACCGAGCCGGCGGGCAAAAAGGGGATCGACCGCGCCCCGCCCGGTGCGAATGCCGGCGGACGGATCAGGGCACCACGTGGCCTGGCTCAACACCGGCGGTTTCAGCTCGCGGCCGCTCGCTTGCAGGTCGTCGGGAGGGGGCATAGCCCGCGCCAGGACCTCACCGCGGCTCGGCGCGCATCGCGAAGCGCAGCCAGGCTGTCTCTGCGAAGACGGCGACGGCGAGACCAACTGCGATCCAGGCGGCGATAGATGCACCTTGCAACGAGCTCGAAGACTGCGCGACGTACACGCCGACGAGGCCCCAGACCGCAGCGGCCGCGTACGGCACGTTGCCACGCAGGCGGGCGTTCGTCCCGAGAACCAGCAGCGCACAGCCCGCGAAGAGCACGCTGCTCCAGCCGAGCATCGCCGTGGTGGACGCGAGCCGATACGCAACGATCACCTGCGCCAGATTGAGGAACGCCGCCAGCGAGACCCAGCCCGCCTGCAGCGAAAGCGGCAGCCACAGCAGCCAGCGCTCGCCGCGCGTGGTGGGGTGGCCGGCGCGGAAGGTCGCCACCAGCAGCGCCAGCAGCGAGGCGATGATCACGACCAGCGAGATGCCGAACCACTGCAGCGGGAACACGATCATCCAGGTGCTGGTCAGGGCAAATGCGAGTGCGGTGGGGCGCCGCACCGCGTCCAGCGCGACCGGGCGGCCAAGCTGCCACGCAGCCAGCGCAAGATCGAGCAGGAAAATGGGACCCCAGATTGCGAACGCGTAGCCCGCGGCGATGAGCAGGGTCGGGTAGCGCGCCGAGAGCGTGGCGTTGTCTGGCCCGAATACGCCGCGCTGCGCCAGCCATGCGACCACCGGCATCGACAGTGCCGCGAGCAGAACCAAGGCTCGCCAAGGCGAAGAGCGCGTCATGGGCGCAGCTTCGGTCGTCGCGACCGCCACCGCAACCACTCGGGGTACGGTGCGGACGGGTAACAGAACATCGCGAGGTCTTCCTGCCGAATCGAGTGCTCGAGAAGCGACCGCTGCCGACAGTTGAGGCCAGAAGCCGTAAAAAAAGGGCGCTCCCCGTTGGAGTCGAACCAACAACCTGCGGCTTCGAAGGCCGATGCTCTATCCAATTGAGCTAGGGGAGCCGAACTCGCTCTGGCATACCGCAGGCACGCGCGCGAACCAAGCCCCGACTGCCGTGGCGGAAACCGGCGCTCAGAACTCGAAGGCGAGACCGAACGCCAGCGAGTTGGTGCCGAGCTGCAGGCCGGTGCCGTTCAAGTTGTTCAAATACGACGACATGTACTCGGCGTAGACGTAGGTGTTGTTGATGCCCAGCGACTGGTCGGCCTGGCTGGCAGCGTATTCGTCCAACCAGTCCAGCTGCAGCGCGAGGCCGAGCGAAAACTGTGGGCCGTAGCTGATCCCTTTCCCCTGCGCGTCGGTGTAGCGCCGGGTGACGCCGTTGGCGTCGGTCTCGTCGCGGGTGATCTTCGAGGTGCCCGAGCCGTTGGTCATGCGCCACAGCGCCATGCCGACACCCGCCTTCAGGTACGGCACCAGCGGGATACGCGTCTCGCGCGTGAGCACGTCGATGCGTAATACACCGACCAGGTGCATCGGGTAGATGAGCAGGCTGGTCTCTTCTTCCGAAGGGCTGCCGTCGCCCAGGAGCGCGGGGCGCCCGAACTTCAAGAAGTGCACGCCGGCGCCCGGGCCGATGGTGCCGACGTAGGGGATGCGAAAGGCCTGCCAGTCGAACTCGGTGCCGACGAAGACGCGCTGATTCTTGCCGAAGCTGTCTGCGAACGGCGTGGTGCCAGCCGCGAACTCGTTGTCGACCTTCGGGTAGTAGAGGCCCAGCCGGAGCTCGAGGGCGAAGTGCTGCGGCGAGTCGAAGCGCTGAGCGCGATCGTTCTGCGCCTGGGCGCTGGGTGCGATGGAGAGAGCGGTTGCGCCGAGCAGGACGCCCAGCAGACCTGGAAGGAAAGTGCGGCCGATCATCGTCATCGAGCTTGTGAGTTCGTACGCTTGCGTCGTTGCTGGAGGCCGCGCACGAGCGCGAGGCCAAGAAGCCCGAACGCCGACGCCGGCACCGCGGAGGCGACACCATCGCCCGCGGCGCTGCAGCCACCGGCTTGGCCGCCTGCCGCTTTGTAGGCGTCGAAGAAGTCCTGTGTGGACACCGGCGTGTTGCAGATGACCTCGGAGAGTGGGCCGGGGTTGCCGATGGTGTCGACCGCAGACACAGCGAAGGCATACCGCGTATCGTTCACGAGCTCGGCGGAAGAGTCCGAAAGTCCGAGCCGTGAGACGGTGACGCCATTCGACGTGCCGCCCGTACCCTTGCCGCAAATTTGCCAGTTGGGCGAAGGCAGCTGCCCGGCCCGGAGGGACGTGGTGGCTGGGCAGTCGGTGCTGGTGCCGGGCCGAGCGCGACTGCCACCCGAAGCGCTCGAAGAAGAGCTCGTGGCGTCGTTGGTGCTGCCCGACGAAGTACCGTTCTGCAGTGGCATCAAGCCTTCGGAGGCATCGACGTCCACCGCGGCGTCACCCGTGC
>JAYUXI010000393.1:0-8996 GCA_043753085.1 Myxococcales bacterium
ACGGTGATGGAAACAGCGCGCGACGTGTTGACTCCGAAGGCGCGGGCGGCGTTGCTGCGCGCCCACGAAAAAACGCTCAGCTACGGCGTCCGGGCCTTGGTTTCGCCAGCTCCGGCGTTGCGCCTGGTCATCGTCCTCGGCGAAGCCCACCTCAAGCTGGGTCCAGCTTCGCGGCTTGGCAAAGACGTGGTGGAAAACATCGCGCTGCGCGGCGTGGAAACCTTCCAGTCGAAGGAAGTCTTCTCGGGCAAGGCGCTGCGCTGGCTCATTTACCTGCCGCGCATTGCCTTGCGCTTGGTCACCCTCGGGCTGGTGAAGGACAGCACCATCGTCGACGCCAAGCAGGCTTCGCACGGCTTCACCGTGGAAATCGAGCGCGCCAAGTCGATGCCGATCTCACTGCACGTTGCAGCCACCTACATGACCGTGATGTTCGGCATGATGTTCGCGCAGCTCGCGCTCGGCATCGCCAACTTCGTGATCCCAGGAATCATCGTGCTGTTCGGGTGGCTGGTGTTCGCCGCCATGGTGTTGCAAGTGCACATGGCGCTGCTGATCCCGGCACTCATCTTGCGTCGCCACAAGTGGAGCTGGCTCATTCACCCGCTCACCGCGATCCTCACCGCCCGCGACACGCTGATGGCGGACGGTACGGTGCGGATGCTCGAAGACCACCCGGAGGCGGGCCCCGCCTTGGTGATCCTGGGCAGGGCGCACATGCCTGGCTACGAGCGCGAGCTCACGGAACGCTACGGCTTCCGCCGCGTGTCTTTTCCGTGACCGGTACGGAAGTGTCGGCGTAGCCGACATTTGCATCGCTTGCGGCCAGTGCTCAATCGCCGGTGGCGGCCGGCGGCAGCCTCGGAAGATCTTCTTCCGTGTCAGCCTTGGTCTTGTCACGCGGCTTCATGGTCGATTCTGGTTTCGTAGCCGGAATCGACTTGTCGGTTTCGGTCTTGGCGGCCTCCGCCTTGGCCGTCGCCTTGTCTTCGGCCTTTGCCGCTGGGATCATTTCGGCGTTGTCGCTGGGTTCTTGCGCGGCGCGCTCGGCCTTGTCGGTGGTCTTGGCCTTCGCGTTTGCCTCGGGCGCGTCGCCGTACTCGGACCCCTTCGGCGCGGGCCAGGTGGCTACGTACTTCGGGACTTCACCGGGGCCGCTCGCGTCGATCCACGAGATGTGGCCGGTGCCGGAATCGCGCACGTCGACATGGACGAAGCCGGAGTTCGGGTAGTAGCCGCAGCCGGTGTCCTGCAGGGTCTTGCAGAAGGCAATCACGTCCTCGTTGCGTGCACCCTGCACGCGGATGTCCATCGCCCGAGCGTGCGAGTGGTAGCTGCCCTTCGAGTTCGGGCGGTAGCCGGAGATGACCTCGATGGCGGCCGGACCGGCCTTGCTGGCGAAGTGCGAAGCCAGCGTGACGACGCGCTCGGCCAGGCCCTTGTCGACCTTCTTGATGAACGGCCCGAGATCTTCCTCGCGGCGCACCTGCATCGGGCGCGCGGTGGCGCCAGGACGCGCCATCACCGACAGGCGCAGCACGCCTTGCTCGTCGGCTTTGCCGTCGCAGCGCGTCAGCGCCACCTTGTCGATCTCGGTGCCGCGCAGGATGTCGATGGCGGGGCCCATGCACACGGCCGCCGTCTTCTTCTTCTCGTCTTCGATGATCCGGGCGGCCTTGTCGCTGACCTTCTTGTCCGTCGCCTTTTCGGGCTTGCTCGGCTTCTCGGTCTTGCTCGGCTTCTCGGACTTCTTGTCCGTGCTCTTGCGCGCGGAAGCGCGCTCGAGGGCCGGCGTGCTGCTGCGGTGCGCGCCGGCCTTCTCCAGGCCGCCACCCTTCTTTGCGGCGGCGGGCTTGGAGGCGCGGGGTGCGCCGTGGCTGAGCCACTCCATGAGCTCGGCGTCGGAGGGCTCGCCGTGACCGCGCAGCGAGAGCTCGGTGCGCACCTTTTCTTCGGTCCGCGTCACGCTGGCGCGCTCGATCTTCGGTGCGACCTTGCGGTCACGAGCGGAGTGGAGATCCTTGCCGGCGTGCTTGTCCTTGCCGGGCTTCGCCGTCTTCGACTCCGGGCCGGCCTTGGCGCTCTCGGCGTGCTGCTTCGGCCGCGCGTGGCTGGACGGCGCCGCGAGCGCTTGCGAGGACAAACCCAACACGGGCAACACGGAGCAAAGGACGTGGAGGAGTCTCATGGCGTCACTGTGCGACCTTTGCTTACACCGGGCCAAGAAGTTCGCTGAAAGTAGCGCGTCCCTCTGCCATACAGGGGTTCGATGGATCTTTCGGACTACCAGCGGCAGCTCTCGAGCCTGCGTCGCAGCGGCCCCACCAAGGACAACGTGGCCTGCATGGCCTGCGAGCAATGTGTAGGGTGCAAAGATTGCATGTTTTGCGCGCGCTGCACCAACGTGCGGTCCAGCCAGTACCTGCACGACTGCGAAGACTGCGTCGAGGCGTCGCACAGCCGCACGTGCAAGCGCCTGGTGCGCAGTTCCCATTGCGAATCGTGCGAGAACTGCACCGGCTCGGCGTACCTGACGGACTGCCATGGCCTCACCAGCTGCACGTACTGCTACGGTTGCGTCGGGCTGGTCGGCAAGGACTTCCACATCCTGAACCAGCCGTACGATCGAGACTCCTTTTTCCGCATCACCCGGGCGCTGTCGAAGGCGCGCGGCCAGAGGCCGCTGCCGTGAGAGCCGTCGTGCAACGGGTGCGCTCGGCGCGCGTCGTCGTCGCCGAGGAGTGCACCGGACGCATCGAGCACGGGCTGCTCGTGTACCTCGGCGTCGGCAACGGCGATGGCGAGGCGGAGGTGGCGTGGCTGGCCAGGAAGCTGCTTGCCCTGCGCATCTTCCCCGAACCGCGGCCTCCGGCCGGCGTTGCCTCGCAGAGCGGGATCAACGACGACGCCGAGGGCAAGATGAATCGCTCCGTCGTCGACGTGGGCGCCGCGGTGCTGGTGGTCAGTCAGTTCACGCTCTACGCCGACGTGGCGCGGGGCAATCGCCCCAGCTTCGGCGGCGCGGCGCCGCCCGAGCTCGCAGAGGCGTTGTACCTTCGTTTCGTCGCGGCCGTGGGGGAGCACGTCACGGTCGCCACGGGGCGCTTCCGCGCAGACATGCAGGTCGAGAGCGTCGGCTACGGTCCGGTGACGATCGGCTTCGACACGCTGGTGGATGCGCCAGCCCTCCGCGGCCAGTCGCGTCCGCACCGCGCCGCGCCGGAAGATGCCGCGGCCCGCTTCGTCGCCAACCTCAAAGGCGGCGAATGACCGAGCTCAGCGACAAAAGCCGCGACACCACGCGCGTCCCCGACGAACCGTTCGAGCTCCTGTGGGACAAGGTCGAGGAGCACTGGGCGGACGACGAGGTGCATGTTGCATTCCTGGAATATGCACGCATTCGCCTGCTGCTGCCGCAGGCCAGCGCGCGCTATCGCGCGATCAAAGAGAGCGATCCAGCGCGCGCCGAGCTGGCCCAGAAGAAGCTGGACCAGTCGATGGTCCTGGCGCTGTCGATGCTCGAAGCGGCGCGCGAGCAAACGCCCGGCAGCGCGCCACGGTGGATCAGCTCGATCGCGTTCGCAGTGGCCGCTGTTTTTTTGGCCGTGCTGATACGGAAAGTGTTCGCGGGTCACTGAAGGGCCACGCGCCGCCCATCGACAGCGCCGCGCCGAGCGTGAGCGCAGAAGCCATGCCGCGTGCGTCCGCGGTGCCTTTGCCGGCTTGATCGTACGCGGTGCCGTGATCGACGCTGGTGCGCACCACCGGGAGTCCGAGCGTGACGTTCACGGCGTCGCCGAAGCCGAGCAGCTTCATCGGGATGGTGGCCTGATCGTGGTACATGGCGAGCACGCCGTGGTACCTGCCGTCTTTCGCCGCGCGAAAGGCCGCCTCGGCAGGGAGCGGGCCAACCACGTCGACCGGCAGCTCGAGCCGCACGAACGCGGCCTCTGCCGTGATCATGCCGGCGCCGATTTTCAGCTCCTCTTGGCCGAGCAGACCGCCCTCGCCGGCGTGCGGATTGAGCCCGCACACGGCGATGCGGGCGCGCGTGCCGGCAGGAACGCGACCGGCGAGGTAGACGCCCAGGTTGAGGAGCGCCCGCGCCACCGAGGTGTCGTCGATGGCGCGCGGCACCTTCGAAAGCGGCAGGTGCGTGGTGACGAGCGCCGACGTGAAGAGATCACTCGAGAATGCCATGGTGACGTGCTTCACCCCGCAGCGCGCGGCCAGGTATTCGGTGTGGCCCCGAAACGTCGCCAGACCACTGGAGACGATCGAGCTCTTCGAGACCGGACCGGTGACGAGCGCATCGGCGTGGCCATCGACGACGGCAGAGAGCGCCGCGTCGACCCACGCGAGCTGCGCCGCGCCGCCTTCGGGCGTGGGACGGGCGGCAACGCGGAAGGAAGCGCCGAGCCGACGGGTGGGCTGCCACACGCGCAGGACCTTGTCGTCCGGGTTGGCCGCGGCATGCGCGAACCCGTCGGTGACGGTGGGGACGAGCACGAGCCGCACGTCGCCCAGCTGGCGCAGCTCGAGCGCGCAACGAAGGCTGTCGAGATCCCCTACGAGCACCACGTGGGCGCGCGTCGCGGCCTCGCGCGCCGCGACCACGGACACCTCGGGGCCGATGCCAGAGGGGCATCCCACGCTGACGACCAGGCGAGCCTTCACGGTGACTTGACCTTGTAGCCTGCGCCGCGCACGGTCACGAGGGGCAATGCGTCGCCCACTTTGGCGCGCAGCCGGCGCACGTGCACGTCCACCGTGCGGGCTCCCCCTTCGTAGCGAGCGCCCCAAACCTTGCGCAAAATCGATTCGCGCGAATGCACGCGCCCGCGCGAGCCGAGCAAAAAGAGCAACAGCTGGTACTCCTTGTGCGTCAGCGCGATGGGGCGACCGCCGCACGTCACGGCGTGCGCGGCCACATCGACGTACAGATCGCCGAACTTCACGTGCTCGTCCGAAAAGAACTCGCTCGCCTGCCACTCGGCACGGCGCAAACGCGCGTAGACCTCGGCGGGAAAGTACGGCGCCACCACGAAGTCGTCGAACACCGAGCGCGGCTCCATTTGCGCGACGAAGCGCTCGGGGATGGCCAGCAAGACGGGCGTGGCCGCGTGATCTTCGTCGCGGCGCAGCGCCTTGCCGACCAGCAGCGCATAGTCGAGCCGCGTGGCGGCATCGACGAACACCGCGCGCGGCGCGAGCGCGAGCAACTCGTGCGGCGGCGTGAACAGCTCGAGCTCGACGACGTGCGCGCCGAGCCCTCGCAACACTTCGGCAATGCGCTGCGTCTGGGCAGATTCCTGGTTGGCTTCGGCGCCCAGTACGACGATGGGTCGTACTGGCGGGCTCACATCTTGGTTCCGCCGACCGTGATCGAGCTGATCTTGATGGTCGGGCAGCCCACGCCGACCGGCACGCTCTGGCCGTCTTTGCCGCACGTCCAGATTCCATCCGAGATTTCGACGTCGTTGCCGAGCATGACCACCTTGCGGAGCACGTCGGGCCCATTTCCGATCAGGTTCACGCCCTTGAGCGGCGCGGTGAGCTTGCCGTCTTCGATGAGGTAGCCCTCGGTGAGCGAGAACACGAAGTCGCCGTTGGAGATGTCGACTTGGCCGCCGCCAAACTTCTTGGCGAACACGCCGCGCTTCACCGAGCGCAGGATCTCTTCGGGATCGTGGGGTCCGGCCTTCAGGATGGTGTTGGTCATGCGCGGCATGGGCACGGCGGCAAAGCTCTCGCGGCGGCCGTTGCCACTGGGGCTGACCCCGAAGTGACCCGAGCTGAAACGATCGTGCATGTAGCCAACCAGCTTGCCGTTTTCGATGAGGACGCTGCTGGTGGGCAGGTTGCCTTCGTCGTCGACGTTGATGCTGCCGCGCGACTGCAACAGCGTGGCATCGTCGATCACGGTGCAGAGCGACGAGGCGACTTCCTGGCCGAGCGCGCCCGAGTAGTTGCTGGTGCCCTTGCGATTGAAGTCGGCCTCGAGGCCATGGCCGACCGCTTCGTGGAGCAAGATGCCGCTGTCGCCGGGAGCGAGCACGACTTCCATTTGCCCCGCGGGCGCTTCTTCGGCGCCGAGCATCACCAAGGCCTGCTGCGCGGCGATCTTGGCGTGATCTTCCGGCGAGATGCCATCGAAGTAGCCGAGCGTGGTGCGCCCGCCGCCGCCCGACGAGCCTTCCTGGCGCTTGCCGTTTTCTTCGGCGATGACCCGTACGCCAAACCGGAACAGCGGCTGCACGTCGTAGGCGGACTTGCCCTCGGACGTGAACAGCAGGATCTCGCGGATCTCTTCGGCGAAGCTGGCGTCGACCTTCACGATGCGCGGGTCGACCGCGTGTGCAGCGTTGGCCGCGCGCTCCAGCAGGGCGCGCTTTTCGATGCCGGGAACGTCGAGGGTGACGACGTCGAGCTCGTACCGAGAGGGAATGTCGACGCGCACCGGCGGCACGACGACGCCCGGAATTCCGGAGGTGGCGATCTGGGCGGCCGTTTCGGCGGCGCGCTTCATCGAGTCCCAATCGAGCTTCTCGACGTAGGCGTAGCCGGTGCTCTCGCCTTTCTGCGCGCGGACGCCGAGT
This sequence comes from Myxococcales bacterium, assembly GCA_043753085.1. Taxonomy (GTDB): domain Bacteria; phylum Myxococcota_A; class Polyangia; order Polyangiales; family Polyangiaceae; genus JAYUXI01. The sequence continues at coordinate 6,600 of JAYUXI010000393.1, forward strand.
CCGACGGACACGCCGCGACTGGCGCTCTTCAGGATGCCTTCTTCCCAGGAGAACCCGGCGGCGCCGCGGTACTCGAAGAAGAGATCGGCGTAGGTTGCACCTTTTTCGAGCGCCACCGTGAGGAGCTTGCGCGCGATCTCTGCATCGATGGGCGATGCTCCCGAAGGCGCGAAGGGTGCGCTGTAGCGTTCGGACCTGGTCATACGATCGTGGACGGTACTGGACGCACACTCATTTGGCACCCGATTTGGGGTGCGCCGGGCCCACCGTCGGCAGTAAAGACACGGCCATGCTGGCACTGGTCGTCGTCGCCCTCCACGTGTTCTCGGTGATCCTCTGGATCGGCAGCATCGTCTCGGCCGGGTGGATGCTGGCCAACCGCAGCACGGCGCCTACGCCGGAGCAGGCCAAAGCGTCGGTCGAGCTCGCGCTCGGCCTCTACCGCCGGGTGGCCGCCCCCGCGTTCGTGCTGGCGTTCGCCACTGGCCTCGTGCGGGTGCTGCTGGACCGCGACGCGTACCTCAAGGCGCACTGGTTTCACGGCAAGCTCACCCTGGCCCTCGTGATCATCGTCCTGCACCACGTGCTGGGCGCTCGGGCGGCCAGGCTCGCCAAAGCGCAGAAAGACAGCCCTTCCGTCGAAGTCGGCGTCAATTCGAGACAGGGTGCGAGCCGCGACGGTATCCTCACCGGTGCCCTCGTTTTGTGCGCGCTGGGCGTAGTCGTACTGGTAGTGTTGCAAAGCTCGCTCGTTCCCTGAGAGAGTGTTCCGAGAGTGGAGTTGGCCCTTCGTGTCGATCGACCGTGAAAAGGTTCAGCAGGCAGCGCAGAAGTACGTCGAGAAGAAGCGATACGACAAAGCTATCGTCGAGTACTCCCGCCTCGTCCAAGCTGATCCGAACGACGCCCGAACCCTTCTGAAGATTGGTGATCTCCAATCGAAGTTGGGCGTATTTCCGGACGCCATCGCCACCTACGACCGCGTTGGCAACCTGTATGCCGGGCAGGGCTTTGCGCTCAAGGCCATTGCAGTCTACAAGCAGATCCGCGAGCTCGTCTCCCGACACGCCCCCCAGCTCGACGAGCGGTACTCGTACATCACGCCCAAGCTGGCCGAGCTCTACAAGCAGCTCGGTCTGGTCTCCGACGCCGTTTCGGCCCTCGACGAGGTCGCCACCAAGCTGCAGGCTCGCAACAAGCACGTCGAGGCCATCGAGGTGTTTCGCCGCATCGTCGAGCTGGACCCGACCAATCCATTGCCGCACCTGCGCTTGGCCGAGGCGTTCTCGCGCGCGCAAGACGTCGACGGCGCGGTGAAGGAGTTCGGCGTCGCCGCCAACCAGCTGATTTCGCTCGGCCGCCGCGACGACGCCATCAAGGTGCTCGAGCGCTCGCTGCACCACCGTGCGGATCCGGGCCAGGCCCGCATCGCCGCCGAGTACTACGTCGACAAAGGCACCCAGCAAGACGGTCTGCGCGCGCTTTCCAAGCTGCAAACCTGCTTTCAGGCCGACCCGCGCGATCTCGACACGTTGCACTTGCTCTCGCGCGCGTTCACGCTGATCGGCCAACAGCAGAAGTCGATCGAAGTACAGAAGGAAATGGGGCGCATCGCCCGCGACTCCGGGGATCTGCCCAAGTTCCAGGAGATCGTCGCCGCGCTCGTCCTCCTGGCCCCCAACGACGAGGTCGTGCGACGTCTGCGCGGCCAAGCCGACACCGCCGTGGACAACGGCGGTTTGCCGCAGACCGGCGAGCGCGCCACGCAGCAACAGCACAACGCGCCCACCGCGCCGCCATCTCCCGGCATGATGCCGCCCCGACTGCCACCCCAGCGCAACGCGCAGGTCACGGCCGAAGACGTCGACATCGTCGACATCGACGTCGAGCCCGACCCGTCCATGCCGCCGCCGGCGTACGCCGAACCGGCGCGTGCACCGGTTCGCCCGCTCGGGCCGGCCGTGCCGCAGCCGCGCGAGAGCTACGCGACCGCGCCGGCCGATGAAGAGCGCGAGACGTCGCAAGAAGCTTCCGCCGACGACTTCACCGGCGACGAAGCACGCGCCACGGAGCTACTGGCCGAAGCCGAATCGTTCCGCCGCCTGCGCATGCCGGAGCGCGCCATCGACACGCTTTACGTGGCCGTGTCGATCGCGCCCAGCCGTGTCGACATCAACGAGGCGCTGCGCGACGCGCTCCTCTCGCTCGACCGGATCGAGGAAGCCGTCGAGGCGATGATGCGAGTCGCCGGCGTGTTCGTCGAGCTGCTCGATGCCGACGCCGCAGCGCGCACCCTGCAAGACGTGCTGGCGTACGATCCGAACAACCCGCGCGCGCTCGAAATGCTGCACGAGCTCGGTTTCGAGATCGTTCCCGAAGAAGACGAAGCGCTGCCCG
>JAYUXI010000394.1:0-3673 GCA_043753085.1 Myxococcales bacterium
GCACGACGGCGGCGTGCTCGCGAAGTACGAGGCCTCGGTCTTGTTCCGGCATCCCAGCGTGGGCGCCATCGGGCCTTCGTTCCGAGCGATGTCGTTGCCTCGTGCCGGTCGCTACGACACCGAGATCGCAGGTGGCTTCACCTTCGGCCGGCGCCTCGGGCTGATCGGCAAGACCGACTTGCTGTTGATCAACGTGCTGGTGCGCCCGGGAGACGAAAGCTTCGGCTTCCAGCTCTTGAAGCTGCCGGTGTACGCGCTGCTCGCCTACCGCGTGTCGTTTCCGCTCTGAATCCGTGCGCCGCTCCGTGCGTCGTTCAGTCTGCGCTCGACCACTCCCAGAACACCGCGGGCCCGCCCCCGGCGCGGGTTCCGCCGAGCAGCCCGACGCCGGAGACCACGCGCGGCGTGTTCAGGAACACGCGATCGTACTCGACCTCGCCTTCGCTCTGGCCGATGACCGGCGAGCGCGTGGTGGTGCGCAGGCGCCACTTGCCGTTCTGCGTGTAGCGCTCGGCTTCGAGCGCCTGGAAGCGGCCGTAGGCGAACCGGTTCGCGTACGGATCGGCGTACGTGTTCATGCGGGTGAGCACGGCCAGGTGCGGCAAGTTGGCGCCCATGTACGCGGTGAGCCGGATCTCGCGGAGCTGCGGCAACTGCGCGGTCTGGCTGGCCGGGAGCTCGGGGCTCGTGAGCACGCGGGCGCGGCCGCCGTTGTTGATGGCGAGGGCGTCGTACAGGCTGTCGGCGACGCCGGACACGGTGAGCTTCTGTCTGCCCAGCGGCCCGATCATGTGCGCGTACAGCGTCGTGTTGCCCGCCGTCGCGAAGTCGCGCAGGGCGGCCGGTGCGGGCGTGTGCCGGAAGTGCACGTCGAAGAATGGGCCTTCGGGGCTCATGCGGATCTCGCCGTGATCGAGCTCGTGCGACACGCCGCCGACCGACAGCGTGCCGCGATCGCAGCGCAGCGTGCCGGTGGTCTCGCGCGCTTCGCCGAAGCGTTCGACGAGCACGTCGCCGTGCACCCAGAGGTCGAGCGGCCGTTGCTTCAGATGAATCGGCGCGGGCACGTGCACGGCGATCTCGAGCGACTTGGCGCCGCGTACGGGCGCTGCCGCAGCGGGCTTCTGTCGGCGCAAGCGGCCCACTCCGGACTCGCCGAGGCTGCCGAGCTCGACGAGATCACCGAGCGAGAGCACCTCTGGCTGGTGCGCGCGCAAAAACCGGTCGGGGCTCTCGAGCTCGAGGCGCTGCACCGTGACGTCGACGCGGGTCACGGGCGCGGCGAGGTCGGCCTGCACGTGCACGGCTCCGGTGAGTGCCGCCCGGGGCGCGTCGGCCTGGCCGAAGTTGGCTCCGAACAGCAGCACGTCCTGCAGCGCAACGTCGAGCTCGGCTTGGCGCGCGCGCGCGTCGACGCGGCCATGGGCGTGAAGCGAGCGGTCCGACTTTTCGCCGTCGCTCTCGTGCGCCTCGAGCTTCTCGAGCTGGATCGACTCGCCCTGGCCGATCAACGACAGCCCGACGTCGTGGATGACGCGCGACGAGCCCGGGATGGAGAACTGTCCCCGTTCGACGACGAGCGGCCCACGCAGGTCGAGCGCCTCGACCTTCCGGATCTCGCTGCCGACCCGCAAACCGACCTCGGCGTGCAAGTCGGCCGACACGGTGCCCCGGCTGCCGCGATAGGGCTCCAGCATCGCGAGCTTCGGGAGCAGGCGGTCCACCGGTGTTTGGCTCGCTTCGAGCCCCACGCGCACCGGCACCACCGCGCCCTCGGGTAGCCTCTTCGCGGCGAGGTACGCCCGCGGCGACGCGGTCACGGTCAGGCCGAGCGCATCGGCGAGCCGCACCTTCGCCGTCATCTGGTCCAAGCTGCCGTCCAGCGCCAACGTGGCATGCGACGGCCGGCCGTCGAGCGACGTGAGCTCCTGCAGGTCGAACGCCGCAGTCAACTTCGGATCGCGCACGCGCCCTGTCAGGACCAGATCGCCGCCGAACGTGCCAGGCAACGGCGCGCCGCCGACCAGGCTTGCTACGGACCGGCGCGGTAGCTGGACCCGCAGATTCGCGCTCGGGTCCACGCCGCGGGCTACGGCGGCAAAGATCCCACGAGCGCCGACGTCGACCGTGAGGTCGGCGTGGGCCAGCGACGCATTCGCGAGCCGCGTGTCGAGTGTGGCGGTCGCAGCCGCGTCGCCGAGATGCGCCTCGAGGTCGGCGTCGAGTGGCCCGAGGGGGCCCTTCTGCACCCCGCGCAGCGCGACGGTGAGGTCGGCGTAGGCGTCACGCCGGGTGCCGTGCGCACGAAGTGCACCATGCACCGTTCCTTGGACCGAGTCCATGCGCTCCGACAGCGCCGTGAGGGCCACATCGGGCAGAGCGAGGTCCAGCGTCCACTCGAGCGGCGCGCTGCGCACGGCAGCGAATGGTCCGCCGATGCGAGCGTCGGCACGCAGCGTGACCGGTGGCAGACCGGCGCGTGGTACGACCGTGCCGGTCAGGTCCAGGCGGGACACTGCGCCGTGCTGGCTGCCGTTCACGTCGAGCTCGGCGCCGAGGCCGCTGCGATGCGTGAGCTGCGCCTTCGCGCGTAGCCTACCGCCGTGCAACGCGCCGCGGAGGTGCACGGAGCCGGCTTCGTCGTCCAGCTTCACGGTGAGGTCGACGTCGGCGTCGGGGGCGTCGGGCGTACCGTCTACCCGCACCGTGCCGGCGACCGTGCCGGAGGCGGGCAGGGGCTTGCCGCGCAGCCTGCCGAGGGTTGCGAGCGAGATGCCACGCACGTCGAGCTCGGCATGGACCGCGCTCACGCGGAAGCGCTTCTCGCCGCGCGCGGGATCCCCGGACGTGAGTACCACCGTACCGCGAGCCTGCGCGCCGCCGCCAAGCACGGCCACCGCGGCGTGATCGGCCCGGACCGTCAGCTCGCCGTCGGTGCGGCCGCGAATGCCGAGCTGCAGCGGCCCGGACAACGACAGCGATTGCAGCACCGGCGAAGCCGAGATCGACATCCCGGCTTCGCGCAGGCGCCCCAGGGTTTTCGCCAGGGCTCCTGTCGTCGCCACGTGCGCGTCGAGCTCGTGGGTAATCGTGTGGAAGCGCCCATCGGCGCTGACCGTCTGGTCCATCGCCACGATCTCCAGCTGAAGCAAATCGAGGACGCCTTCGTGCAGACTGGCGAGCAGATCGACACGGTCGACCACGATAGGCTCGTGGTCTGCAACCTTCTGCACCGTGATCGCCTCGGCGTGCGCCGTGAAGGTGGCGTTTGCGGTGTCGCGTGATTCGCCACGGCCCTCGACGTGCGCGTCGAGCACACCCACGTGGATCCGCGGCACCGTTTCGAGCGCGACGATCTTGCGCACGTCGAGATCTCGCGTGGTGAGTCGCAGGTCGAGTGCGCGCGGCGTAGCGCCTGCATCGACGTGCCCATCGAGCGTGAGGGTGCCACCCGGCGTGGCCACGTCGACGTGCAAGGCCAGCGCTTCGGGTGGCCCTTGCACGCTGACGCCAACGGTGACGTCACCCACCAGCAGCGGGCGTTCGGCGAGGCGGTTGACCGCGGCTGCCGACACGACGATCCGTTCGAGCGCTGCACTTTGCTCGCCCGCCAGCACCTCGTCGCTGCGGTGGATCTGGATCCTGGCGGCGGCCATGCCGAGCACGGCGAGCT
>JAYUXI010000395.1:0-3669 GCA_043753085.1 Myxococcales bacterium
TCTCGAGAGCGCCACCCGTCACCTCGCCGCGGCGCTCGCTCTCGCCCCGCGTGCCACGGCGCGCCGCGCCGCCTACGAGGCCCTGCTGCGCCGCGCCGCGCCGTCCCGCCCCGAGCCGCCCCAGCACGAGCCGCCCCAGCACGACCCGCCCCAGCACGAGCCGCCCCAGCACGCCGCCGAGCCGCCCACCCAGCACGTCCCGACCCCGTTCTCCTTCGAAGACGCCGAGCCCGCAGGCGATGTCGACGATGAGATCCTGGCCGACGATCTGCGGCACCGCTTCTTGCAGAACCCGCACGACGTGGCGGTGCAAAACTCGCTGGTGGCCGTCCTCGAACGCACCGGCCGCGGCCTCGAGTTGCTGGCCATCGTGATGGGCATGCTCGAGGACGCGCCGAGCGACGCCGAGCGGCTGGCGTTGCAGCCCGTGCGCGTGCGCGTGCTCGAAGGGCTCGAACGCGCGGCCCGCGCCCGCGGCAGCGACGCGGAAGCAGACCTCTACAAAATGTCGCTCGGCGACTGACAGAGTGTGGCGCGCTCGGCATCCCGTTGCGTGGTCGAAGGCACGGAGGCCTCTCCGCCCGACCTCCCGATGCCGATGGCAGAGCGAATCGAACCTGCTTTACATGGGCTGTCTTCCTGCCAGACTGCACCCGCCGCCACCCGGGAGACTCATTTCATGCATTCTACAGCTACCTTTTTTCTCGTCGCCAGCACCTGTGGAATCCTGTCCGTCGCGGCGTGCGGCAGCGGTCGCGAAGGCGGCTTCGACGACGAGGCCGAAGCCGGTCCGGGATCGTCGGCTGGCGGCCCGCCGGTGGTTGGCAGCGACGCCAGTTTCGGCGGCGGCGGCGACGGTAGCGAGCCTGGTTTTACGGGTGATCCGAAGACGTGCGCGCAAGCCGCCAGCGCCGCGTCGTACGTGGGTTGCGACTACTGGCCCACCGTCACCGCCAACCCGGTGGCAGAGATCTTCGACTTCGCCGTCGTCGTCTCCAACGTCGGCGACGAGGTCGCGCGCGTGACGGTCGACGGGCCGGGTGGCACGAACCAGGCGGTCGACGTGCCGCCAGGCGGCCTGACCACCGTCTATCTACCCTGGGTCGCGGCCCTGAAGGGCGGCACCGGGCTGCTCGCAGCGTCGGTGCTGGCTCCGCAGAGCGCCTTCCACCTCGTGAGCGACCGTCCGGTGGTCGTGTACCAGTTCAATCCGCTCGAGTACCGCGACGTGGGCGGCCCGCCCGGCAAGAACTGGGACGCCTGCATTCCGAGCCCCCAGACCGGCAAGTGCTTCTCGTACACGAACGATGCGTCGCTGCTGTTGCCGTCGACGGCAATGACGGGCACCTACCGCGTGCTGGGCGCCGCCGGCTGGACCAAGAACGCCGGCCAGCGCCCGTTCGGCCCCCTGGCGGGCGCGTTCATCGCCGTCACGGGCACACAAGACGGCACCGAGGTCACGGTCAACCTCGGCGGCAAGGCCGACGTCGTGGGCGGTACCGGCATCACCGCCGCCGGGCCAGGCGGCGTGCTCACCTTCACGTTGAACGCCGGTGACGTCGCGGAGATCGTTACGCAGAAGGGCAGCGCGTTCGACATGAGCGGCTCCCTGCTGGTGGCCACCAAGCCCGTGCAGGTCATCGCCGGCGTGCCGTGTCTGTTCGTTCCCGACGACAAGCAAGCGTGCGATCACGTCGAAGAAACGGTGTTTCCTGCCGAAACCCTCGGCAACGACTACGTGCTGCTGCGGCCCAGCGGCCCCAGGGGCGGCACGGTCGACCACGTGGTGCGTCTGGCGGGCAACGTCGACGGTACCGCGCTCACCTACCTTCCCTCGAAGCCGAGCGGCTGCCCCGACACGCTCGACGCCGGGCAGGTGGTCGAGTGTGGCCGCGTCAGCGAGGACTTCGAGGTCAAGGGCGATCACGAGTTCTCCGTCGCGACGCTCACCTTGGCCGGCGAGATCACCGATCCGGGCAGCAATACACCGCTCGGTGATCCCAGCCTCAGCCTTCCGGTCACCGTGCCGCAGTACCGCGCGAAGTACGTTTTTCTTGCCCCCACCGACTACAAATCCAACTTCGTCGACATCGTCGCGCCGGCCGGCGCCACGCTGACGCTCGACGGGCAAGATCGCTCGAGCGAGCTCGCTCCGATCGATGGCACCGACTTCCTCGCTGCGCGCATCGAGCTCGACGCGGGCGACAACGGGCAGCACACCCTCGTGGCCAGCAAGCCAGTGGGGCTGCAAATTCTCGGCTACGGCGAAAACACCACGTACCAGTACCCGGGCGGATTGAACCTCGGCAAGATTGCTCCCGCCCCGCCGAAGTGAGCTCGGGGCGCGTCCCTGCGCCTCGAGCCGGCTCGCCGGCGGGCATCCGTTGACTCGTGCCGCGCTGCGGTGAAAAGTGCGGGGCATGGAAACGCGCCTCAGCACGATCTCCGGTCACGAACACATCCTCACCGCCGCTGCGCTCGAGTTCGTGGCCACGCTCACCCGCGCGTTCCGGCCGCGCCTCACCGAGCTGCTCGCGGCGCGCGTCGCGCGTCAGGCCATGTTCGACCGCGGCGAAGGCTGGGACTTTCTCGCCGAGACCAAGGCCATCCGCGAAGGCGACTGGACCTGCGCCGCGCCGCCGAGCGATCTCGAAGACCGCCGCGTCGAGATCACCGGCCCCGTGGATCGCAAGATGGTCATCAACGCGCTCAACTCCGGCGCCAACGTCTTCATGGCCGACTTCGAAGACTCCACCTGCCCGACCTGGGACAACGTCGTGTCCGGCCAGGTCAACCTGTTCGATGCCGTGCGCCGCACCATCACCTTCGAGCAGAACGGCAAGCACTACGAGCTCGGCAAGCAGCCGGCGGTGCTGTTCGTGCGCCCGCGCGGCCTGCATCTGCCAGAGGCCCACGTGCAAGTCGACGGCGCGCCCGTGCCCGGCCCCCTCTTCGACTTCGGCCTGTTCGTGTTCCACAACGCCAAGGAGCTGCTGGCGCGCGGCACCGGCGCTTACTTCTATCTGCCGAAGCTCGAGAGCCACCTCGAAGCGCGGCTCTGGAACGACGTGCTGTCGGCTGCCGAGAAGCACCTCGACCTGCCCGAGGGCACGTGCCGCGCCACCGTGCTGATCGAGACGTTGCCCGCGGCCTTCCAGATGCACGAGATCCTGCACGAGCTGCGCACGCATTCGGTGGGGCTCAACTGTGGCCGCTGGGACTACATTTTCAGTGCCATCAAGCGGCGCCGCCGTGACGCCGCGGCCGTCATGCCCGACCGCGCGCAGATCACCATGGACAAGGGTTTTCTTCGCTCCTACTCGGAGCTCCTGGTGCAGACGTGCCACCGCCGCGGCGTGCACGCCATGGGCGGCATGGCCGCGCAGATCCCCATCAAGAACGACACGGCAAAGAACGAAGCTGCGCTCGCGCGCGTCCGCGCCGACAAACAGCGCGAGGCCCGCGCCGGGCACGACGGCACGTGGGTGGCGCACCCGGCCCTCGTGCCCATCGCACGCGCCATCTTCGACGCCGAGATGCCGGCCAAAAACCAGCTCGAAACGCTACGCGCCGACGTCGCCGTGACGGCCGCCGACTTGCTCGCCGTGCCCACCGGCACACGCACCTCGCAGGGCCTGCGTCACGACGTGAAAGTGTCGGTCCGTTACC
>JAYUXI010000396.1:0-3665 GCA_043753085.1 Myxococcales bacterium
CCGCAGTCGGCGGCCGACCGCAAAAAGCTGCTCGACCTCGCCGGCGATCCCGAGCCCTGGGTGGCACACGCCGCGCTCGTCCGGCTCGCCCGCCTCGGCCTCACCGGCGACGACGCGCGCGAGCTTGCCGAACGCGCGGCATCGCGGCTCTACGGCCGCCCGTCGACTCGCCCCGACGTCGCCGCTGCAGCCGTGTACGCGCTGTCGGCACTGGCGCCAGGCACCACTCGCGATGCCAAGAGCATCGACAGTACTCGCGATGCCAAGAGCATCGACTTCTTGCGCCTGCCCGAGTTCGATGCCGAAAACCTGTATGCTGCAGTCGTCCGGCTGGAAGTGGGTAGCCGCACGGCGGTCGACGGCGGCGTGCTCGAAAAGAACGCGGCGGCCATCGGTCGTGGCCTGGTTGCTGCCTTGGCCAATGCCGACGAACGTGTGCGTCGCGAGGCCGAGCAAGCACTTGCCGCCGACGCCGGAACGCTCGCACCGTTCGTCATGAAGAGCGATGGCGCAGAGGCCAACGCCGCGGATCGCATCGTCGCTCGCGTCGAGCTCGCGGTGACCGAACGCCTGGCCTCCTCCAGCGGCGAAGAACGGCTGCGACTGCTGGCCGTGCTGGGTCGTACCCCTTCGAACACGGCGCTGCGCGCGCTCGCCGCCTTCATCGCCACGCCCCAACCCGAGGATGCGGCCACGCGACGCGCGGCCCTCGAAGCCATCGGACGCGCCGCGGTGAAGGACACCCCGCCGGAGGCCGCCAGCGCGGTGATCGCGGCCGCGAAGGACACCGACTTCCGCATCCGCAGCGCCGCGGTGCGCGCGCTCGGGCGGCTGGCTGCACGCGGCCAACGCGACCGCGCCAGCGCGGCCCTCGTCGATCTCGTGAACGACGATGCGTACGCGCTGGTGCGCGATCAAGCGCTCCGCGAGCTGTTCGCCGCCGACCGCACCAAGGCCGTGGCGGTGGCCCGCGTTGCGGCGGGACGCGAACTCGATCCGCAGGTGCGAGCGCTCGCGAGTAGCCTGGCAAACGGTCGAGAGCCCTGATGCTGGTCCTCGGCATCGAAACCTCGTGCGACGAAACCGCGGCCGCCGTCGTGTCGGCCGAGGGAGACGTGCAATCCGACGTGATCCACAGCCAGATCGCCCTGCACGCGCCCTACGGGGGAATCGTGCCCGAGCTCGCGTCGCGCGATCACCTCACCCGACTCGACGGCGTGGTGATGCGCGCACTCGAGGCTGCTGGCGTCGGCTTCTCGGAACTCGCTGGCGTCGCCGTCACGTGCCGGCCGGGATTGCTCGGCGCGCTGCTGGTCGGCGTGCAGTACGGCAAAGCCTTGGCCTTCGGGCTCGGGCTGCCACTGGTGGGCGTCGACCACCTGGTCGGGCATCTGTTCTCGGTGTTCTTGCGGCGCCACGGCGATGCACCGCTGCGACCCGAGTTTCCGTTCGTCGCGCTGCTCGCATCGGGCGGCCACACCGCGCTCTACTCGGTGCATGGCGACGACATCGGTCAGATCGAAGAGCTCGGCGCCACCCGCGACGACGCGGCCGGCGAGGCCTTCGACAAGGTCGCCAAACTGCTCGGGCTCGGATACCCCGGCGGCCCACGCATAGACCAGCTGTCCACCACCGGCGACGCCCACCGGTTCGAGCTGCCGAGATCACTGCCCGGCTCGCTCGAGTTCAGCTTCTCGGGCATCAAGACCCAGGTGGCGCGCTTGATCGAGCGCGGCATCATTCGGGTCGAGGTTCCGCAAGACGTGGCCGACGCCGCGGCGTCTTTCCAGCGCACGTGCGTCGAGGTGCTGACGGCCAAGCTGTTTGGCGCAGCGCGAGCAACCGGCGCGACCGCGGTGGTGCTCGGCGGCGGCGTCGCTGCCAACCGCTGCCTGCGCCGCGCGGTCGAAACGGAGGCCGCGCGGCTCGGGCTGCAGGCATGCCTGCCCAGCCTGGCCAACACGACCGACAACGCCGCGATGATCGCCTATGCGGGTGCGCTGCGCCTGCAACGCGGAGAACGCGACGAGCTATCCCTCGGCGCGTTCACCACCACGTCGTTGCAGCGCATCACGCGCAAGGGTCGCGGCGAACGACGCGCGCGCTGACTCAGCGCGAACGACGCGCGCGCTGACTCAGCGGCGGCGGACTCGACCCGACTTGACGCTGGCGCGCTCGATGCCGCCCTTGTCCTTCTTGGCGTCGCGCTTGTCGGCTTTCTTGTCGTTCTTGGCGTGCGCCTCGGTCTTGTCCGACTTCTTGTGGTCCGACTTCGCGGTGCGATCGGCATTGCCGTCGGCCACGACCTCGGGGTGCGACAGGACGATCTCGAGCGTCTCGCCGCGGGCCCGCACGACGTACGACGGCGTGCCGTCCTTGAACGTGAGCTCGAGCTCGGCGCCATGCGTGGTGTTGTCGACCTTGGCCTTGAGCACGCGGGGATCGCTCTTGAACAGCGTGGCTACGCCTTCGAGGCTGCGACGTTGCGGCAGCGTGACGAGGAAACCCTCCGGAAGTTGCGCGCCCTGGATGTCCTCGATCGGGCCGTCCATCTTCATTCGGAACGACTTGCCATGCTCGATCTTGCCGCGACCGAACGGCCGCGCCGGACGCACCTGACGCGGCGTGACTGCCACCCGGTCGCCGCCTTCGAGGTCGTCTTCGGCGCCGCCGCCATTGCCCACGGCCAGCTCGGCTGCCTTGGCGCCCGGGTTCTGGACCGGCAGCTCTGCGGGGCTGATCGCCGGCGCCGGCATCGGTGCAACCTGCACGGGTGCGGGAGCCGCGGGGGCAGCGGCCGCGACGACCGGCGTGGCCGCTGCCAAGCTGGCGAGCGGCTTGTCCGCACTGGCCTGGCCGAGCGCCAGTCCGACGAGCAGCGCGGCGGCGGTGAGCGCGCCACCGGCAGCGACTTTGCGCTTGTGCGTCTTGACGAAGGCGAGCGCCTTGCCCTTCGGCGTCTCGTCGATTTCGTCCGAGTGCGCCTGACTCGTCGAGGCTCCTGGCATCGCAGAGTTGGTGGACACGGAGTTGGGACCGCGGGTCACGCGCCGGGTCTTCGCAGACATGCCGCCGCCCGGAGGGGCTGCCGTGGTGCGGCGTGCTGGCGCGTCGGCCATGGCTTTGCGCTTGGCCCAGAGATTGCGCATGGCCTGGTACGCCTTCTGACTGGAGGCCACGACGGCGGGTGTCACCTTGGCGAAGGCGCCGGCGAGCTGGCCCTTCATGCGGGCGCTCTCCTCGACAATGTCGGGGTCCACGACGAGGTCGGGCTGCGTGCTCGACACGGTCGGCGCCGGGTGCGCCGCGGCTTGGACGAGGGGCGCCGAATGCGGCGCGTACACCGCGGGATCGGTATCCGGCGCTTCGACGTGCGGAGCGGCCGAACGGGCCAGATACGCGAGGCCGACGACCAGCTGCGGGACCTGGGTAGATGCATCGAGCTCGACGCCGACTTGGTCGATGCGCACGGTGCGCTTCTGGCCCGTGACCGCGTCTTCGAGCTCGATCTCCGTGCCGAGCTGCAGGAAGCCTAGCTCGCTCTGCGCCTGCACGCGCTCGGAGTTGGCATCACGAACCCGGGCGCGCATCGGAGCGCCGAGCCCATCGATGTGCAGGCGAATGCGCGCGCCGCGCGAGGACACGGCCTCGGTCGGGGATTCACG
>JAYUXI010000397.1:0-3655 GCA_043753085.1 Myxococcales bacterium
TAGGGATCGCACGACGAAGGGAAGCCGCTGGGCCCGTCCACGGTGCTGCCGGGGACCGACACGTCGAGGGGGAGTGCGGGCACATTTCTGCAGAGTGCACCGAGCTCGACGCTGCGGCAATCTGCTGCGCAGCCGTCGCCTACGTTCTGGTTGCCGTCGTCGCAGATCTCTCCGCCAATGGCGTCCACGATTTCGTCGCCGCAGACGGCCGGCAGGCGACAGACGCCGACGTCGGGATTCTCGAAGGCTGGCACGCACACGTCGGCGCCGGTGCACGCGGGCGCCGACATGCGGCACACGCGCTGGCAGGTGGGCGGCGTGTCGTAGAAGCTGAAACACAGGCCGCGAAACGCGTCGCCCTCGATGCCGCACTCGAGCAGCACCGGCGACGACGGATTGCACGTGGCGCCGATGGCCGTGGAGTCACCGGCATCCGGACGTTCGCACACGTTGCCCAGACCGCACGCGCGACCGGCGTCGCATCCGCTGCTGGGCGTGAGGAACGTGCAGGTGCGCGCGCATTCGCCCGGCATCCCCTCGCAGACGAACCCGTCGACGCAGCCGGTGGTGACGTCGCGCACGGTGCAGGGGCTGCCGGCGGCTCCCGTGCCGACCCGCTGGCAGATGCCGAGCGTCTGCGTCGGTCCGAGCACGCGGCAGGCTTCGTTCGCGGCGCAGGTGGTGGGGTTTTGCGGATTGCAGGTGCCGTAGCAGGCGCCGATGGCAGGCCCGCGCGGGCTCTCGTCGAATCCGACGAGCTGCGACAGACACACCTCGCCATCGAGGCAGTACGGCGGATCGCCGGTGAGGCTGCACTGCGGATCGCTGCAAGTGCCATTGTTCGGATCGCAGATCTGCGACACCTCGTTCGGGCATTGCTCGACGCCCTCGCACGCGCCGCCGTTCACCTTGCGCGTGTCGAACGTCCAGTCAGCCAGCCGGAAGCAGCTTCCGCCGGGGAGGTCGAACCAGGTGAGATCCTCGTTCTGACCCACCTCGCGCAACGTGACGTCGCGGACGCGGCCCACGATCAGGGTGCGGTCGCCTTCGTCGAGCCCGGTCAGCTCGACGGTGCCCGACTTGGCGTAGAATGCACGCTTCGGCGCGCCCAAGCGGTCCGAGCCCACCAGCAGCACGCAGTGCTGGCACGTTCCGTAGTTGTCGTCCGGGGCCGTGGCGAAGCCAAAGCTGCCCGTGCCGAGCGCCGGCAAGCTGCCGGTGCCGTCGTCCTCGTAGAGCTCCAACGTCAGCCGCGTCTCGGCGAGGCCCACGAGAGCCGGCGTGACGGGCGCTTGCAGACCGACACGCGCGACGCTGTCGGTGTCGATCGACGTGTCGCCGAGCGTGAGCAACGGACACTCGTCGGGGGCGGCGTCGGGGCGCGCGGCGGCGTCCACGCCAGCGTCGGTGGTGATCGGGGGCACGGCCCCGTCTTGCGAATCCGCCGCGAAGTCGTCGTCCCCGCAGGCGATCACGCACGGAAGCAAGAGCGCGAGGACGAGAGTGGCTGCACGAGTCATGGCTTCATCCTGCCCGGAGCACTGGCCCCTGCGCGACCGAAAGCGCGTTGAAAGTTCATGGCGCGACGGCGTGGGCGATCACCCGGGCCTCCGCGCGGAGACGATAGCCATCGCCCTCCTGCTCGATCACGCCGCGGAGCCCGAGCTTGCGCAGCGTGGCGATGGCCGCGTACACGCGCTCGGCGCCGGAGCCCAGCACCAGCGTCTCACCCGGCCAGCCCACGCGTACGAGCTCGCCAATGGTCACGAGGCTGCCCGGCCTCTCGACGCGAGCGCGCACCAGGGCACCGAACAAAGCCTGGATCGACTTGCGCCGGCCCAGCGTGACGACGGCGCCGGCATCGATCGAAAACCAGCTCGACCCTTCCCCGACCAGCACCGTCGCCGCGGCCACGGCGGCGCTCATCTTGCCTACCAGCCGCTCGGCCCAGCGGACGTCGCTGGACCCGCGCAACTCGGCCGGAAGCAGAGCGACCTCGCCGCCGCGCAGCACGTGGATTGCCGCCGCAAAAATTGGCCGCGAAAAAGGCTCGAGGGCAGCGGCCGCGCGGACGAACATGCGCTCGCGATCGGCCACCGCGCCACGCAGCACCCCGAGCACGGCCTGCACCGCCAAGATGAAGCCCTCGTGGTCGGGACAGGTCTCGCGGGCCAGCACGAGCGCGCGGCGCAGGCTCGCGTCGGCGGCGTCGAGCTGTCCGAGCTCGACGTAGACGAGGCCGCACTGCAAGTCCAAGATGGCCTCGGCCCGCCGCACCGACGCCGCATCGATCAGCACCCGCGCGCGCTCGTAGCACTCGAGCGCGTCGGCCAGGTGCCCCGACTCGTGCCGGATCCGTCCGAGGTACGTCAGCGCGATGGCGCGCCAGTGGCCGTACTCGCGCAGGATCCCCTCGGCTTCGGACAACCACGCGAAGCCCTCTTCGAGCAGTCCCTTCTCCACCAGCAGCACGCCGAGCGCGAGGCGACTCACGCCCGCGGCGAGCGTGCCGCCAGAGGAGATTTGCACCGCTTCTCGCATCATCGGCTCGGCCACGTCATGGTCGTCTTCGTTGCAGTAAGTGTTGGCCACCATGGTCAGCCCGAGTGGCCGGTAGCCCTCGCCCGGATGAATGCAGAGCGCACGTTCGAGGAAATGCCGGCCCGTCTTCCAGTCCGCGGTCACCGCGGCGACGTTTCCGAGTCCCGCCAGGGCTTCGGCATGGATCCGGGCGTCGCCCGCGGCCTCGGCGGCCTCCCGCGCGAGCTCCAGATCGGCTGCGGCGCCGGCCAGATCGGCCAAAAATCTCCGGGCCGTGCCGCGCCGGAGCCATAGCTCTGCGTGGACTGCGCCGGCGGGCGTCGACTCGAGCGCGCGCGTGACGATCTCGCAGGTGCGTTCGTAAGACAAGCCGACGACAGGATGGGTCCAGAGCAGGGCCAAGGCGCCGGCGTGCGCGCTCCCCGAGTCGCATGATCGCTCGAATGCATGCTGCACGTTCCCGATGTCGTCGCGCAGATCGGCTGGCCGCAGCGCCAGAACGAACGCGAGGTGCCGCGCGTTCCACTCGGCGACGCGATCGGGCTCGCGGCAGGCTTCGCGCTCGGCCAGCTGTTGCACGCTGCGCAGCAGCTCGAACCGGTACACGTGGCCGCGGCGCTCGGTGCGAAGCAGCGACTGATCGCGAAGCGTCTGCAAGGCGCGGTAGACGCCGTCGCCATCGGCAAGCACCACGGCGAGCGCGTCGAGGGTGAACCCGCCGCGGAACACCGAGGCGGCACGCAGGCACGTACGGGCCGACGGATCGAGCAGATCATACGACGCGCGCAGACTGGCCTCGAGCGCCGCATCGAGCGCGGGTGCGAGCGTCGACGCGTCCCGTCGTACGAGCGCCAGCGCCTGCGCCGGCGTGAGGATCCCCAGCTTCGTGGCCATGAGCTCGAGCGCCAGCGGCACTCCTTCGAGTGCGCGGGCGAGCTCGTGCACGGCCTCGGCGTCGTCGGGCTCGAGGCGAACGCGCGCGTGCTCGCGGGCGCGGATTCGGAGCAGCTCCGCGGCGGGTGCCCAGGCGGCGCCCGACCGCGCAGTGGCGAGGCATGGGATCTCGACGACCGCGACCGACATCCCGACCGCCAGCGCGCGTCGCGACGCCAGC
>JAYUXI010000398.1:0-3648 GCA_043753085.1 Myxococcales bacterium
GCCGTCGAGGCGTTGCCCCGCGAGACCGAGTAAAAGCGCTGCTCAGCGCCCGATCGACACGTCGACGTCGACGCGGCGGCCGCTGGCCAGCGCGAAGAATGCGTTGCCGGTCCTCCCGGTGAAGCTGTTGCCCAGGGCGAAGACCTCGCCGTGGAGCCCATCGTGCACGACGTCTGCAGACACCACGCACTTCAAGACCAGCTTGGTTCTGGCGCCGCGCGCAGTGAACTTGCGGCCCTTGAGGAGCGAGACGGTGCGTTCCAGCGCCTGGTCGAGCGGCGGTGGTGCAGACTGCACGCGATGGCTCAGGATGCGGCCTTCTTCCGAGAGCTCCAGCTCGATCGATGCATTGCCCATCGACCCGAGCTTGACCTGACCCCACGCCACGTCGACGCTGGCCACCTGCGGAAAGCCGCGCACGAACGCCGTGGCCAGGTCCGCCGCCGAGCGCTCTCCCACCGCGCCGAAGAGACCCACGTCCTTCTCTGCGCCGCCACCGGCCTCGCCGCCGACAGCTGCCGCGCTCGCGCGTCGAGCGGGCTTTACCTCGCTCGACGCGCCAGGACTCTTCTGCACGTTCCTGGCCACGGCCACGGCCACGGCCACGGTTTCGGCGCCGGGCGCGCCCTCTGCACCGGCGCGCGCCTCGAGGCCTTCGTCGAGGTCCACCGTCATCGTCTCGCCGAGCAGCACGCCGGCTGGATCGAAGTCCGGCACGTCCCCGTCACTGCCGTGCCACCCGAGCGCCAGGACTGTGCCGGCGAGCAGAGCGTGCGCGCCCACGGAGAAAAACACGAAGCGGAACATGCAGGTTCTTGAGGGGTTGCTCTCGGCGGAAGCTAGCGGTACGGCTCGTCCTCCATGCGACAGCGCGCCGGCCTCATTGTTCCGCTCTTTTCGCTGCGTGGCCAGGAAGGCATCGGCACCATCGGCGACCTGCCGGCGTTTGCAGCGCTCGCCAGCGAGGTCGGCTTCTCGATCCTGGGCCTGCTCCCAATGCAGCGCTTGTTCGGTGGTGAAACGAGCCCGTACGGCGCCGACAGCGCGTTCGCGCTCGACCCCATGTACATCGAGCTTGCCGCCTTGCCCGAGCTGCAGGGCAACGTGCTCGACCGGGAGCTGCCTTCGAACGTGATGCTGGCCGCGCGCGAGTTCGCCCGTTGCGCCTTGGTGCTCTATCCGGACGTGCGTCGTTTCAAGGATCAGGCCTTCGAGGTTGCCTTCCACCTCTTCGACGAGAACGAGTGGAAGCCTGGCACCGAACGAGCCGCTTCGTTCGAGCGCTTTCGCGAGGCCGCGCCGTGGCTGCGCGACGTCGCGCTCTTTTCTGCCCTGCGTGACGCGTACGGCGGCCAAGGCTGGACCACCTGGCCGCAGGCCCTGCGCGACCGCCATGCCGTGGCCCTGGCCGAGGCCGAGAGCGTGCACGAGCGGCGCATCCGCTACCACGCGTGGTTGCAGTTCACGCTCATGGAACAATGGACGCGCGCCCGTGCGGCGATCCGCGATCTCGGCATCTCCCTTTTCGGGGACGTGCCGTTCGGGCAAGGCACCGAGAGCGTCGACGTGTGGGCGCACCCGGAATGGTTCCGCAGAGATGCGTCGCTCGGCGTCCCGCCCGACGCGTTCTCGGCCACCGGCCAGGACTGGGGCCTGCCCCCGTTCGACGTTTCGTCCATGCGCGCAGGTCAGAACCCGTTCCAGTTCTTTCGCCAGCGGCTCCGCGCCACGCGCGCCCTCTACGACGAGTTCCGGCTGGACCACGTGGTGGGCTACTTCCGCCAGTGGCTGTGGAAGGGGCTGCCGCCCCAAGGCCAGTTCACGCCGGACGAAGAAACCATGCAGCATGCATTCGGTCGCGAGCTGCTCGAGCTGTTCCGCGAAGAGATCGACGGCGTGCCCGCTGGCATGACCCGCGGCGACGGCTGGGCCGGGGAGTCGGCCATCGTGGCCGAAGATCTGGGCACGATCCCTCCGTTCGTGAAGCACGTCCTGTCGGATCTCGGCATGGCTGGCTACAAGGTCATCCCGTGGGAACGCGGCGACTCCGGCCTCTGCAATCCGCAGGATTACCCGCAGCTGTCGGTGGCTGCGTACAGCACGCACGACACCATGCCCATCGGCCGCTGGGTCACCGAGATGGAATCCTGGGAGCGCGACGAGCTGTTTCGCATGGCGCAGATCCATGCAGACGAAGACGCCGACTCGATCCTGCTGAAGCTCTTCGACTTGCTCTTCTCCGCCAAGTCGGCGCGCGCCTTCGTGCTCGCATCCGAGCTCACGGGCGATTCCACGCGCATCAACACGCCGGGCACCACCGGCGGCCACAACTGGACCTGGCGCTTGCAGTTCGACCCGGCGGGTCTGCGCGCCGATCCCCGGCAGTCTGCACGTTTGTGCAGAGTGCGCGAGATGCTCGAACGAACCGGGCGCGCCCCGGGGAGTCCATCGTGACCGAGGTGCGCAGGGCTTCGGGCGAGCTTGCCCCCGCGGGCTCGCCGCTAGGCGCCACCGTCACGCGAGATGGCGTCGTGTTCTCGGTGTGGTCGGCCTACGCCACGCAGATCACGCTCTGCACCTTCGACGGCGACGGCGTGGAGACCATCCACGCCATGCGCCCCCACGGCGACGGCACGCATGCTCTGTTCCTGCGCGGCGCCGCCGAAGGGCTTCGGTACGGCTACCGCGCGCACGGCCCGTGGGCGCCCGCGGCCGGACATCGCTTCAACCCGAACAAGCTGCTGCTCGACCCCTACGCGCGTCGCATCGTCGGCTCGTACGATCCGCGCGGTCCCGTCGTAGACCACGTGCCGGGCGATCGCGCGCGGGCCTGCAGCGAAGACAGCGCTCGCTTCATGCCGCGCAGCGTGGTCGCCCGGCCGCTCGCGCCGCTCCCACCGCCGGAAGCGCGCCACGCCCTGGAAGACACCCTCGTCTACGAAGCGCACGTGGCGCGCTTTACCGAGCTTCGCACCGACGTGCCGCTCGAACAGCGAGGCCGTTTCGCCGCGCTGCGTGCCCCTGCCGTGATCGAGCACCTGAAGAGCCTCGGCGTCACCGCGCTCGAGCTGATGCCGGTGCTGGCACGGATGTCCGAGCCGCGTGTACTGGCCATGGGTCTCGGCAACCAGTGGGGCTACTCGCCGGTAGGCTTCTTCGCGCTCGAGGAGTCGTACGCCACCGTCGGTGACGATCCACGTGTGGCGCTGCGCGAAACCACGCTGGCCCTGCGCGAGCACGGCATCGACGTCTGGCTCGACGTGGTGTTCAACCACACCGCCGAGCTCGATCTCGACGGGCCTACGTTTCACCTGCGCGGCCTCGACCACAAGAGCTACTACCGCGTCGACGACGACGGGCGTCCGATCGACACCACCGGCTGCGGCAACACGCTGCGCGCCGAGCACCCACGCGTCGTGACGCTGATCTGCGACTCGCTGCGCGAGCTCGTGGTGGGCTGCGGCGTGGCCGGGTTCCGGTTCGACCTCGGCGCGTCTCTCGCTCGCATCGACGGAGTGCCGCTCGAAGAAGCGATCAAATTGTCGCCACTGCTGGCTGCCATGGACGCCGATCCCGTGCTCTCGCGCGTGCGCCGCGTGGTGGAGCCGTGGGACACGCAAGGCTACGTACTCGGCAAGTTCTCGAGCC
>JAYUXI010000399.1:0-3645 GCA_043753085.1 Myxococcales bacterium
TCTCTTCGGCGACGCCGAGCTCACCGAGTTCACCGCCCGCATCCCGCCGCCCTGGATGCACAAGCCGCGCGGCTCGGCCTCTGCGGTCGGCATCACCAAGGTGCGCTGCAGCGCCGAGCTCTGGGATCTGGTGCACGCCCAAGGCGACGCCCGCGCGGTTCACCTGCTCGAACAGTACCTGCCAGGCGACGTGTACCACGTGGACTCGCTCATGGCCGGCGGCCGGATCCTGCTCGAAGAAACGCATCGTTGCGAGACGCCGCCTTTCGACGTGGCGCACGGCGGCGGCGTGTACGCCGTGAACACCGTCGAACGCGGCAGCGCCGAGGAAGCGGAGCTGCGCGCCCTGAACCGCACGCTGCTGGAAGGCTTCGGTCTGACCGACGGCGCGTCTCACGTGGAGTTCATTCGCGCCCGTGACGGCAGCGGCTTCTACTTCCTCGAGTGCGGAGCCCGGGTCGGCGGCGCACACACCACCGAGATGATCGAAGCGGCCGTCGGTCACAGCCCGTGGTCGATGTGGGCCGATCTCACGCTCGATGGCCACGGCTGGATGCCGCCCGCACTGGCCACCCGCTACGGTGGTTTGCTGCTGACGCTCAGCCAGGACCGGCGCCCAGACCTGTCGTCGTTCGATGCGCCCGAGGTGTTCTACCGCGCGCCCGAAGATCACCACGCCGGTCTCGTGGTACGCGCGGATTCGTTTCCACGTGTCCGGGAGCTCGTCACGGACTACGCCGGGCGGCTCCGCCACGAGGTCACCGCCGTGATGCCCGTCCAAGTCGAGGTGGCGCGATGAACACGCTGCGAAGAGAAGCGTACAACCGCGCCTACACCGAAGCGCTCATGCGCGACTACCAGCGCCGGTTGGAAGCGTGGTCGGGCCCCACGCCCTTTCGCCTCGCAGAGACTCCGCTCTTCGTGGACGACCGGCTGAAAGAAGAGCTCGGTCGATCCGCCGAAGAGATCTGCGCGCAGCTGTCCGTGCCGAGCGTGCTTTCGCAGTTGAAGAAGGCCATTCCCGCATCGGTGAACGCGCCCGGGATGGATGCCCTGCCCGATTGCGTGCAGGTGGATTTCGCGTTGGTGCGGGGAGAAGACGGTCTCTTGCACGGCAAGCTCGTCGAGCTGCAAGCGTTCCCCTCGCTGTACGCACTGGAGACGCTGATGGCCGATGCGTGGAGCCAGACGCTGGAACGCGTGCCGGGGTTCGAGCATGCGCCGCTCACGTGTTTTCTCGGGGTGGAGCGCGCCGAGGCGGTGGCGTGGATGAAACGCGTGGTGGTGGGCAACGAGGATCCGTTCGAGACGGCGCTCGTGGACTACCAGCCCGAGCAGCAGAAGACCGTGCCGGACTTCCACGCCACGCGCCTCTTGTTCGGCGTATCGCCCGTGTGCGTCACCAAGCTGATTCGCGAAGGGCGCCGCCTGTACCGCGAGACCGGCGGCCAGCGCGTGCCGGTGCGACGCATCTACAACCGCATGGTTTTCGACGAGCTCGACGCCAAGAAGGTGCAGATGCCATTTTCCTTCACCGACGACCTCGACGTGAGCTGGTGCTCGCATCCGAACTGGTACTGGACGTGGTCCAAGTACGCGCTGCCTTTTCTCGACCATCCGTCGGTGCCGAAAACGCGCTTCCTGTCGGATCTGGGGCCGGACGTCCCGGAAGACCTCGAGAACTACGTGCTGAAGCCGCTGTTTTCCTTCGCAGGCTCGGGCGTCAACATCGACCTCACGGCGGAGGCGATCGCGGCGATTCCGGTCGAACGACGCAGCGGCTACCTGCTGCAGCGCAAGGTGCAGTATGCACCTGTCGTTCCGATGCCTTCCCACGTCGACGGCTTCGACCCGGCGGCGCCCGGCGTGAAGGCGGAATGCCGCGTGATGCTGCTTCGTCACTCCGAGACCGGACCGCGTCCGCTGCGCTCGCTCATCGTCCTGATCCGGATGTCGCGCGGGCGCATGCTCGGCGTCGATCAGAACCGCGGCGTCGCCCAGACCTGGTCGGGCGGCACCGTGGCGCTGTTCGGCTGAGCGTTCGCAAGCAAAGCGCTGCGACGCGAACGCCGGCTCGGGACCCGAGCGATTATTTCTTCGGACAGGCGGCGAGGCATTCGGCCTCGTGATCTTTGCACACGGCGTCGGTGGTGGCGGGCGAGTCGCCCATGTCGTGGCATTCCTTGCCCTTGGGGGTTTCCTTCTCGTAGCGCTCGCACGCGTCGTGGATCGCGATGCAGGCGGGGCGCGGAACGGCGGCGCCAGGCGCGGCGGGATCGGCAAGCTTCGCTTCGGGCGGGGGCGCGGAGCCACAGGCCACGGCGGCGACGGAAACGAGGGCGGCAAAAGACAGGCTGAATTTCATGGCCGAGCGATAGCAGAGGCTGGCCCGCCCGGGGCTCGAGAAGCGCCGCGGCGGCATCACTGGAAGAAACAGACCCGCGCGTCGATCTCGCCCGAGGTCCTGGTGCTTCCAGCGACCACGTCGACGCGAACGCGCGCGGTGGTGCCGACGCGGGTGGGAGTGGTGAGAAAGCGCACCGTGCCAGTGTAGCCCGCAGCGAGATCGCCGGTGCTTACATCCTGGAGCGACACCTTGCCCATGTGCTCGTCTTGGTCCTTGGACCGAGGCTTCGGCTGCCGCAGCTTGGCGACGTCCGTGTCCGCGCCCGCCTTGTACGGTGCGAACACGGCCAGCTGCAGTTCGATGTCTCCCGGCGAGGTGCGACAATCGAGCGGAACCACGTAATCCTGCAGCAGCAACATGGCCTCGTCGCCGCGGACCGAGACCGTTGCCGACAGCGGCTTCCAGGCAATGCCGTGGAACGAGCCACTCGACTTCAGAGTGCTCGCGCCACCGTCGGTGGCGACCGCCGCGGCCGCGGCGGCGGACGGAGCGGAGGGCGCGACCGAGGCGCGCGCCGGAGCCTGGCTCGAGGTCGCAGCGGCTGCCGCGTCCGCGCGCGCTGACTCGGGCTCGGCGCGGGCCGAGCAACCCACGGCGGCAACACTCCAACACGCAATGACCCAACGGGGTGAGATCCTCATGGTGCGGAGCCTACCGCAGAGCAAGCCCGCAGCGGCGTTCTCGACACGCGCCGTTTCCCGAGAAACACGGTGCTCAGGGTGAGTACACGCCTGCCAAGGCATGCGCGAACGCCTCCGTCGAGCGCCGCACCGCGTGCGGCTGGGCCGAGACGAATCGCATGTGCCGACGCTATTCGTGCTGCACTTCCCTGCCAGAGGGGTTTTGCCCGGATTGACTTCGGTTCTGTTGCAGGCAGCGCGGCGCGGTCAGATCGCATCGATCACGCGACGGACTACGCCCGTGGCCGTGTCGAGGACGTAGAGGTCGCTTCGGTTGACCAGAAAGAGCGTGTCGCCATCCACCGCGAGGCTGTCGACTGCTTCGTCTCCCTGCAGCCCTTCGATGGCCACGTCGTAGCGGAGGGCGCCGGTGGCAAGCGTGCGCGCCGTGAGCCGGTAGTCGCCTTTTATTGCAGGATACACGTAGTAGATCGCGTCCGCGTCGGTGGCGAGCATTCCCTTCTGGTCGTGCTCGAGGGTGTCGGCCGGCCACGGTTGCTCGGCGCCCGCCAACGGACCGCGCCACGCGGGTCGCTTGCCGTTCCACACGAGTGCATG
>JAYUXI010000400.1:0-8893 GCA_043753085.1 Myxococcales bacterium
GTGCAGCTGTACGCGTGGCTCGAAATCGACCCGGTCACCGGCGCGTTCGTCGGCCAGTTCTCCAATGCCGATCGCCTGCCCAACGCCGGCAAATGCCCGGCGGCGTGCACCGGCGTCGGCGAAGTCTGCCAGACCTCACCCACCCCCGCGTGCGTGCTCGCTTCCGAAAAGGCCCGGGGCGTCGACGACTACGTGGACTTTTTCCCGCAGGAAGATCCGGTGCTCGGTTACGGAGTCACCGTGCAGGGCTGCCTCGAAGACCAGGACGGCCAGACCGCGGCGCTGGCCACGGCCCCCGCAAACCTCGGCATCAAGTCGCCGCCAATCGCAATCGATGCGCTCACCGTGGTCAGCGTGTTCAAGGCCGACGAACGCGGCGTGCTGCGCGGCACCGGCGCCGGCGCCGCCGACAACGCGCGACTCGGCACCGGAAACCTGGGTCGCGCTGCCGGCACCGTGCTCGGCCGCTCGCTGAGCGACACCGAAGCCCCCGCCAACATCCCACGCCCCCCGAGCGCACCGTGATGGAGCTCCCCACCCGGTTCGACAACCTGCGCGATCTGGCGCGCCTGCCTTGGTTCGATGCGTTCGAAGATCGCGTCGTCACCAAGGCCGGGATGCTGCCGCCGATCATCGACGTGCACTCGCACGTGGCGCTCGCCTACCTGCGGCCGATGCAGATCGACCTTTACGCGGACACCGGCACCACCGAGTACTACCTGCCGTCGTGTTGCTCGGTCGATCTGGAGCCCTACGTGAACGTCAACATCGGCGCCGAGCAGCTCGCCGAGATGAAGAAAGATCTCTCGTTTCGCGCGGCCACGGCCCGGGGCATGCGCAAGTCCCACACCGTTCCCAACCTCGTGCGCGAGATGGACGAGCTCGGCGTCGAGCGCTCGATCTTGCTGCCCATCGATTTTCCGTTCCTGTCCGAGAACGCCAGCTACGCCATCACCGCCGGCAAGCGCACCGAACGCCTGGTTGCATTCGGCTCGGTGCATCCGTACTCGCCGAACCTCGCGGCCAAGCTGGATCTACAAACTGCCGCGGGCATTCGCGGCATCAAGGTGCACCCCGCGGTGCAGCTGGTCCCGCCGGACGATCCCTCTGCGATGTTGCTCTACAAGCTCGCCGGCGAGCGCAACCTGGTGGTGCTGTGGCACTGCGGTCCGGTCGGAATCGAGCTCGCCATCTCGCGCAGGATGTCGCAAGTGCACCTGTACGAAAAGCCGCTCGCCGAGAACCCGAAGACCAGGTTCATTCTGGGCCACTCCGGCGCGCTGCAGTTCGAGCAGGCCCTCGAGCTCGTGAAAAAGTACGACAACGCATACCTCGAGACCTCGAGCCAGGGCCTGGTGGGGTTGCGCCGCATCCTCGAGTCGGCACCTGCAGAGCGCATCTTGTTCGGCTCGGACTGGCCGTTCTACCACCAGGCGATTCCGCTCGCGAAGGTGCTGATCCTGACCGAGGGCAATCCGAAGCTGCGGCGCGCGATCTTGCGTGACAACGCGATACGCCTGCTTGGATTGCCCGACTGAGCCGCTGCGGCCACTACGCCGTCGCGAGCAGCTGGCGCGTAAGGGCGAGCGCCGAGTGCCGGGCCAGCAAGATGCCGTTGCGATGGTGGCCGGTGAGCACGTAGACGCCCGGCGTGTGGGTGGGTCCGGACCACACGCCTCCTTCGCAGTACGGACGAAACGACGACCAGGCCCGCACGAATTCGGCCTGGGCGAGCCGCGGCACTGCGCGCAGCGCGCCGTGCAGCAAGCTCTGGACGCCGGCGGCGTCGAGTCCACGCTGGTGGCCGACGTCTTCCATGGTCGACCCCACGGTGACGCGGCCGTCGGAACGGGGGATCGAATACACGTGGCCGCCGAACAACACCGGACCAAAAGCCCGTTCCGGCAAACGCAGCTCGAGCATCTGGCCGCGAATTGGTTTGACCTGCAACGGTTGCCTGGGCAAGAGCGCCGACGTCCAGCTGCCCGCGGTGACGACGACGCGATCCAGCTGGTGGCGTTGGGCGGCCTGTACGAAGGCGCCCGTGCCGGCAGCCCCGACGCGCGTCACTTCCTCGCCTTCGTGGACGATCACTCCGAGGGCCCGCGCCGCGTGCACCGCGGCAGCGAAGTACAGGGGCGGATCGACGTGCGCATCGGCCGGGAAGTACAGTCCGCCCCGCGCGTCGTTCGCGACCGCGGGAGCCAGGGCGTGCAGCGCCGCGGCGGCGACCAGCTCGGCGTCGAGACCCGCCTCGCGCTGCCACTGGCCAAGTCGTTCGAGCGCCGCGCTGTCGTCGTCGGAAAACGCCAGCTTCAACACGCCACGTCGAGTGAGCCCGGTCAGGCCGTGGCCCTCGTGCTCGAGCCGCTCGGCCCACGCCACCGACGCGTCCCGTGCCCGCACCAGCTCGGCGAGCCCGGGGCCCTCGGCGCGCTCGGCGCTCTCGGCTTGCGCCCCGAGAATTCCACCGGCCGCCGTCGACGCTTCGCCGCCGAGCCGACCGCGTTCGAACAGACGCACCGACGCCCCCGCTTCGCGCAGAGCGACGGCCAGCGCCACGCCGATCAGGCCTCCGCCTACGATGCCGACGTCCACGGCCAAGGCGTTAGCACTTTCCGGCAGATCCTTTGTGGTCCTGGCGCGTCGCAGCCGCTTCGACGAATCGCGATCAACGCAATGCTCGCGCTTCCCCATTGACGCGAGGCGCGGGCGCGGGTCGACTCGCCCGAACCTGCCTGGAGACCGACTCATGAACCGACGACACGTTGCTTGCGGAATCCTTGCGCTCGGCCTGGCCGGGCTTGCCGTGGCCCAACCGGCCGAAGCGTTCTGTGGGTTTTACATCAGCGGGGCCGACGCCAAGCTTTTCAACAACGCCACGCAAGTTGTGCTGATGCGCGAAGGCACTCGCACCGTGCTGTCGATGCAGAACAACTACGAGGGCCCGCCCGAGAGCTTCGCGATGGTCGTGCCGGTACCGGTCGTGTTGCAGAAGGAAAACGTGAAGACGCTGCCGAAGGACATCTTCGGCAAGGTCGACAATCTCGCCGCGCCGCGCCTCGTCGAATACTGGGAAGACGATCCGTGCTCCGAGCGCGACGACGAAATGAGGCCGAAAGGTGGCGCGATGAGGTCGTCATCGGGCAAAGCGGCGCCGCCCCGGTCTCCGGGCGCTTCGCTCGGGGTGAAGATCGAGGCGCAGTTTACCGTCGGCGAATACGACATCGTCGTGCTGAGCGCGAAGGACTCGGGCGGCCTCGAGACCTGGCTGCGTCAGGAGAAGTACAAGATCCCCGAGGGCGCCGAGCCGTTCTTGCGCCCGTACGTGCAGGCCGGCAGCAAGTTCTTCGTGGCCAAGGTCGACCCGAAGAAGATCGTCTTCGCAGACAAGCAGGCCATGCTGTCGCCGTTGCGTTTCCACTACGACAGCGAGTCGTTCACCCTGCCGGTGCGGCTGGGTCTCATGAACGCGAAGGGCGCGCAGGATCTCATCGTGCACGTGCTCGCCAAGGGGCAACGCTACGAGGTGGCGAACTACCCCAACGTCACCGTGCCCACCAACCTCGACGTGACCGAGTCGGTCCGGCAGGACTTCGGTTCGTTCTACGCGTCGCTGTTCGACAAGACCCTCGAGAAGCATCCGAAAGCAGTGGTCACCGAATACTCGTGGAGTGCGCAGTCGTGCGATCCGTGCCCCGGTCCCACGCTCAGCCCGAGCGATCTGTCCACGCTCGGCGCCGACGTGCTGCCGGGGGCACCGAGCGGCGGGCCGCCGCCGCCCGCGAGCGGAATCGAACCCAAGCAGAAGCCCGGCAAAGGGCCGTCCGTGCCGATGCCGCGCCCGATGCCGATGCCGCCGTGGGGCGGCAACGGCTTCACCATCACGCGATTGCATGCGCGATACACCAAAGAGAGCCTCGGGGAAGATCTCGTGTTTCGCGCGGCGCCGCCGATCCAGGGCGGTCGCGAGTTCATGACGCGGGCGCCGGACGCCAAGCCCGACGATCTCGGCACGCTGGAGCACGGCTCGACGCCGTCGCAGCAAGGCCAGAACACGTTCCAGGGCCGCTACGCGATTCGCCATCCGTGGGTCGGCCCGATCGCTTGCGAGCACCCGCAGCGGGGACGGTGGGGCGGTCCGCCCGCCGGCGTCGCCGGCAACTCCTCCGCCACGCCCGCACTCCAGCTCGCGTTCGCCAAGCGCGAGCCGGCCAAGCTCGCGTCGTTCCTCCGCACCAACGCGAGCGAGCTGGGCATCGTCGCAGCCGGCGCAACGGTCAGCCCGGCCAACGGCGGGGCACTGGCCGCCGCGGCCGACGCCGGGGCCCGCGCTGCCGACGCACGTGTGGAACCCGCACCGGCCGAGGTGCCCGCCAAGGGGGGCTGCGCGGCGTGCAGCACTGGGGCCAGCCGCGTCGGTGACGTCCCGTTCGGCGTCGGCTTCATGGTCATCTTGGGCGCCCTCGCCCGTCGTGCGCGCAAAGGAGCATCACGATGAGACGACGACTCGCCCTCGGTCTGGCAGCGGGTGCAACCGCGCTCGCACTGGTGGCCGCAGCACCGCAGGACGCCCGCGCGTTCTGCGGCTTCTATGTCGGCGGCGCCGGCACGAAGCTGTACAACAACGCCACCCAGGTGGTGCTCATGCGCGAAGGCACGCGCACCGTGCTGTCGATGCAGAACAACTACGAGGGCCCACCCACCGGCTTCGCCATGGTGGTGCCCGTGCCGGTCACGCTGCAGAAGGAGAACGTCAAGACGCTGAGCAAGGCCGTGTTCGAGCACATCGATCAGCTCGCCGCGCCGCGCCTGGTCGAATACTGGGAGCAGGATCCGTGCTTCGTGGCGACGCTCAAGCGCGCCTACGGCAGCGCCGGGCCCATGAGTGCCGCCGCACCCACGCGAGAAGAATCGAAGGAGCATGATTCGTACGGCGTGAAGATCGAAGCGAAGTTCACCGTCGGCGAGTACGACATCGTGATCCTGAGCGCGAAAGACTCCGGCGGCCTCGACCGCTGGCTACGCGATCAGAAGTACGCCATCCCTGCCGAATCCGAACCGTACTTGCGGCCCTACGTGCAGGCTGGCAGCAAGTTCTTCGTGGCAAAGGTGGATCCCGCCAAGGTGAAGTTCGAAGGTGGCCGCGCCAACCTCTCGCCGTTGCGCTTCCACTACGACAGCGAGACCTTTTCACTGCCCGTGCGACTCGGCCTGATGAACTCGAAGGGCGCGCAGGATCTCATCGTGCACATCCTGGCCCGCGGCCAGCGCTACGAGGTGGCCAACTACCAGAACGTGGCGATCCCCACGAACTTCGACGTGCGCGACAAGACCCGCGCATCGTTCGGTAGCTTCTACGCCGCGCTGTTCGATCAGACCGTGGCGAAACACCCCAAGTCGGTCGTCACCGAGTACTCGTGGGACGCCAGCTCGTGCGATCCCTGCCCCGGCCCGCCCCTCGACCAGAGCGACTTCACCGTGCTCGGCGCCGACGTGCTGCCCGGCGACCAAGACGACGAAAGGCCGCGTGGGCGAGGCTTCGGTGGCGGTTTTGTGGTCACTCGACTGCATGCACGATACACCAAAGATGCGCTCGGCGAAGATCTGGTGTTCCGGGCTGCCCCGCCGATCGTGGGCGGGCGCGAATCGGTGGTCGACCAGAAGGGCAAGCTCGAACAGGGCGCCGTGCCGGCGTCGATGAACAACTTTCAGGCGCGCTACGCCATCCGCCACCCGTGGACGGGTGCGGTGAAGTGCAAGAACCCGCGACGCGGCATCTGGGGTGGACCGCCCGGTGGCGGCCGGCATGTCACGCCCGCACTCGACCTCGCCTTTGCGCCGCGCGGCGAAAGCGCCGAGAGCTTCGCCTCGAAGGGCGTGGGCCTGCCCGACCCCAGCTTGCTCGGCTCCCCGGCGAGCGTTCCGGGCATGCTCGCCGGCGGCGTGCTCGCCGTTCCGCACGAGGCAAGCTCGCTTGCAGACGGCGGCAGCGCAGCACCCATGCCGGATCCGCAGCCGGGCCCGGTCACCCCGCCGCCACGCGGTGGGTGCGCTGGATGCGCCACCGCGCCGCAGACACAAGCCGGAGGAGGCCTTGCCCTGATCGCCTTGTTGGGCGCGCTCGTCGCTCGGATCCGCGGTCGCCGCAGCCGATGACCGCGCGCCTCTGGTTGTCCGTGCTCCTCGCCGCGGTGGCGGCGGCCTGCGCCAGCGGCCGCGACAGCGCGCCCGCCGCCACGCCGCCGGTCGCCTCGCTCCGCGCCGTCGTGCCCAGGCACGTCGGCACGCTCGCCAGCACGGAGCTGCGCGTCGCGACCGGCATGGACGCCCAGCTCGGCGCCGAGGCCCGCGGCGAACCGGCCACCTTCGTTCTGCCCGGCGCCGACACGCACACGGGCGACAAGCTCGCCGACGTGGACGGCTGCGAGGCTTGCCACGCCGACGCCGCCAACGCCTGGCGCACCAGCGCGCACGCGTTTGCGTCGTTCAACAACCCGATCTACCGCAGCGTCGTCGATGCCTTCCGTGCGGCGCCCGCAGAGCCAAAGGGTGGCGGCCTCGCCAGCCAGCACGAAAAGAGCCAGTTCTGCGGCGGCTGCCACGATCTCGCGCTGCTTGTCGACGACGCGATGGTCGCCGAGGTCGAGCCCAAGGATCCGCGCACGTTCGCTGGCGTCTCGTGCCGCGTGTGTCACGGCATCCGCGCCGTTCGGCTGGACGGCAACGGCAGCTACGACTTCGAGACCGGCGACATTCCACTGCCCAAGGACGGCGACGCTGCCAGCTTGGCGCTGCACAAGTCGAGCACGCGCACGCCCTCCCACGCCACCTCGCGGTTTTGCGTGGGCTGCCACCGCGCTTTCCTCGACGAAGGCAGTGGAAACCCGGATCGCTTTTTGATCGGCCAAGACGACGCCACGCCGTACTACCGCTCGGTCTACGCCGGCAGCCTGGCCGCCCGCGTAGACGAAGACGTGCCGCAGAGCCGCTGCCAGGACTGCCACATGCCGAAAGAAGCCGCGCCGCTCGGCGACGCGGCCGCCAAGAACGGCCAGCTGGCGTCGCACCGTTTTCTCGGCGGACACACCTGGCTCGCGTCCATGCGCGGCGACCAGGACACGCTGGCACGCATCGAAGCGCTGCTGCGCGACGCAGTCAGCATGCGTCTCGCCGCGGTCCAGCGAAACCAGGCGCTGGCCGTGCCGCTTGGCGCCGAACCAGTTCCGTTGGCGGCGGGCGATCAGCTCACCGTCGACGTGGTGGTCAAGAACGAAAAGGTCGGCCACCGCTTCCCCGGCGGCGTAATGGACGCCGACGACACCTGGCTCGAGGTCGTGGTGACCGACTCCGCCGGCGTGCGCGTCGGCGACTCCGGCACGCGGCACGAGGAGAGCGGCGACGACGACGCGCATGCGTTCACGTCGTACATGGCAGACCAGAACGGCATCCGCCGCGTCAAACGCGACACGCAGGATTTTTCCGCCAACGTGTTCAACCACACGCTCGAGGCGCGGCAGGCCGCCGTGGTTCGTTACGGCTTCGAGGTGCCGTCCGCTGCCAAGCTGCCGCTGCGGATCACCGCGAAGCTGCGCTATCGACCGCGCATTCTGCCCGTGCAAAAGGTCGCGTGCGACAGCGCGAAGACCGCACGCGGCAAGGCGTTCGGAGCCTACGGCGTGAAGAAGGTCGCCACCCATCTCGATCCTTGTGCGCCGCAGCCCGTCACGCTCGTGGCCGAGGACACGGCGCTGCTCGGCCCCGCGTCGGCCGCCAAGCCCGAGGCGCAACGCTTCGCCACCGCCTTCGCGCATGGCCAGGGCCTGTTGCGATCGTTGCAAGAATTCGTGGGGGAAGCGCGCCCGGTGTTCGAGCGTGCCTACGAGCTTGCCGGCAGCGACCGGCAACGCGCCATGGCGCTCTGGGGCATGGCAGCAGTGGCCGCGCGAGAAGGCTCGCTCGAGGGCACCTTCGCGCTCGCCGATCGCGCCGAGGCGCTGGTGCCGGGCCACCCGGCGCTCGCCCGTCTGCGCGCCCAGGTCAAGCTCGCGCACTGGCAATGGGACGAAGCTTCGGACTGGTTCGCGCGTGCCGCCACGATCTCGCCGGTGGACGACTCCTTGCTCGCAGAGTGGACCGTGGCCTTGGGCGGCGCGGGTCGCACCCCCGCGGCGCTCGAGACCGCTGGGCGCGCGCTCGTGCTGCAGCCGCGCGACGCAGACTGTTTGCGCGTGCAAGCGCTGGCGCTGCAAACCGTGGGCGCCCCCAAGGAGCTGCTCGCGCCGGCGGAAGAAGCGTACTTGCACACCCGCACACCGGACGACGCGCCCCGTGTGCGCGGCAAGTGCTCGGCCAACGTGCCGGGCTGCGCCCGCGAGCGCAATCCGGTCCACGTGCACTGGCTGCGCTGAATCTACGACAGCAGCCACTTCGAACGCGGCGCCGACCAGACCAGACCAAACCAGACCAGACCAAACCAGACCAGGCGCGAGGGTCAACGGACCTTGCGCAGCATGCGCACGCAGGTGAGCACGCTCCACCCCGCAGCGAGCACGGCAGCGAGAGCCAGCACGACGGCCGAGCGCGCCGAAGCGGGCTCTTCGCCCTGGACGAGTAGCATCGCACCCGCCGGCAAGGGGCCGCGCAGCTCGCTCAGCTGGCTGGCGATGCCGCGGTGGTGCGGTCCCGCCTCGGTGAATCGCACCAGGCGCCCGCGCAGCGGGTCGGGGGGCACGAACCGGCCGAGGACCTCACCACGGGGGATCTGGAACTCGACCCAGAGGTCGGCGCGGCCAAGCACCGGGACGATGCGCGAGCTTTCTTCGACGAAGGGCCGCTCGAAGCGCATCGAGCCCGCCACCCCGAGCGCGGCGGTGGCGGTGACCACGTGATT
>JAYUXI010000401.1:0-3630 GCA_043753085.1 Myxococcales bacterium
AGAGCGTCCACGCAGGGCCCGGCGTCTGGGGCGAGCGACGCACAGGCGCCGCAGTTGCAGCCGTCGCACACCGGCAGCTCGGTGACCACGGCCGCAGGCAGCTTTTGCTGGGCGCGGAGCCATTGCTCGAGAGTGACTGTTTCGTCTTGGCTCGCGGCTTCGTGGAACGCGTGCGCGTGCGGGACGCCGAGAAAGCGGAGGTGCCACGCCTCGTGGCCGTAGCCGGTGGCGGCGTTGATGGTGACTGGCACATCGTAGCGAGGCTCGCAGGGCCGTTTCGCTTGGCGGTCGTCGGGATGGATCGGATACGAAACCACCCAGCCGTACTTCCAGGCTTCGTCGCGGAGAAACGCGCCCGCCGCGTTGCACCCGAAACCGTGCCGAAACACGCCGGCCCCGCTCATCCGCCAGGCTTCGGTGAACAGATCGACGACGGTACCGAGCTGGTGCTGGCTGTGCCCCGGCAGCGCGGATTGCTGCGTGGCCTTGCAGGCGCTGCTGGCGCCGGCCCAGTGCCCAAAGGTGCCGCACTGGGCCTTGTAGCTGCGATAGCCCGACTGCAGCGAGGGCTGGAAGCCGGCGGATTTCATGGCGGCGAGCAGTGCGTCGTAGCCGTCCATGGCGTCTTTGCGAAGGCACTGCAGCGACTCGCACGCGAGCGCGGTGCGGGGCTTGCGCGGGGCAAACGAAATCAGATCACTGGGCGCGTAATCTGGCGCGAGCGCACCGGTGGGGGAGCGGTTTACGAGGGCGAGGGGATCGTTGCCGTCGACGAACGAGGTGCGGAGATCGCGCTCGGCAACCCGGAAGTTGCCCTTCAGCAAGTAGCTGCAGATCGCACCCGTATACGCCCGCTCCGTGCCGTAGAAATCGCCTGTGCCGGCATCCGTGTCGGGCACCGCACGCGTTCCCGCATCTTGCGGAATCGAGCTTCCTGCTCCGTCTGCCAGGCCTTCGATCGACGCTGCATCGCCCTTGTCGGAATCGCTTCCGTCCGCGGGGCTGGTGTTCTCGCACGCGAGCAGGAATGCCAGCGCGACCCACGGCCTCATTTCACGATCGAGTCCCAGTGCTGCGCGATCTCGTCCGCCGTCCAGATCCCGTCGTCGGTCTCCTTGAAGCGACCCGCGCTCTCGGTCATCTTGAACGCGTACATGCGCGAGCCAGCCACGGCCAGGACGTGGCCGGTCTTGCCTTCCGACAGATCGCTGGCCAGAAACAGGTAGGCAGGAGCCACGTGCGCGGACGACATCGAGTCGACCGCGGCGAACATGGGCAGATCCTCGGTCATCCGCGTCTTGGCGATCGGCGCCACGCAATTGACGGAGATGCGGTGCTTCTGCAGCTCGATCGAAAGCGTGCGCGACAAGCCATAGATGCCGGCCTTGGCCGCGGCATAGTTGGACTGGCCGAAGTTGCCGAGCATGCCGCTCACGCTGGTGGTGTTGACGATGCGCCCGCCGCCGCCTTGCGCGATCACCTGCCGCGCAAACGCCTGGCAGACGTAAAACGTACCCTTCAGGTGCACGGTGATCACGGAGTCCCAGAGCTCGTCGTCCATCTTGAGGAAGGTTTTGTCACGCAGGATGCCGGCGAGGTTGGCGAGCACGTCGACCCGGCCGAACGCATCCACCGCGGCCCTCACCATCGCGTCGGCGCCTTCCCGCGTGGCCACGCTTTCCGTACAAGCGGCAGCTTCCCCGCCCGCCGCCCGGATCTCCGTGGCAACCGCCTCGGCGACGCCCTCGCCGCCGGAGCTGCCGTCGCGCGCGCAGCCCGGGTCTACCACCAGGACCTTGGCTCCGGCGTTGGCCGCCTGCAGCGCGACCTCACGCCCGATGCCGTTGCCGGCGCCCGTGACCACCATGACCTTGCCGTCGAGCGTTTTCATGCAACACGGAACTACTACAGCGGGCCCACGCTTTCATCTGGATCCGCCATGCCGGCGGCGCGCTGGCCTGCGCCAGCGAGAGCCCTCGGTGTTGACGCGCGAGGTGCGCCCTGATAGCCCCGAGTGCCTCAACGCGAGAGACCCCAAGGAGATCCCCCGATGGCCGACATCAAGAAGCTCTTCAACGAAGAGCTCCCCGCCGCACTCACCAAGAACGCCGAAGATGCCAGGACCATCGGCGCAAAGTTCCAGATCAACATCGCCGGCGAGGGCGAGTGGAACGTCGACGTGTCGGCCACCGGTCCCTTGATCAAAGCAGGCACCGACGCGGCCGACTGCACGATCAACATCCCCGGCGGCAAGGCCGATTTCGAGGAGCTCCTCGCCGACCCACAGGGCAACGGCACGAAGATGTTCATGAACGGCAAGCTCAAGGTCGAGGGCAACCCGATGCTGGCGCTCAAGCTCAACAAGCTATTCGGCTACAAGTGAGCCACTGATACGTCACTGATACGTCACTGATACGTCACCGACACGCCGCGATCTCCAACCCAGGAGGTCGCGGTTTTTTTGCGGTGCAGGGGCCTCAGTCGAGGCCGAGCCAGGGCTCCGGTTT
Organism: Myxococcales bacterium; assembly: GCA_043753085.1. GTDB lineage: Bacteria > Myxococcota_A > Polyangia > Polyangiales > Polyangiaceae > JAYUXI01. Next base: position 2,508 of record JAYUXI010000401.1, read on the forward strand.
CATCGTCTCGGTGCGGTGGCGCACCTCGAAGTAGAGCAGCGCGCCCGAGCCCTCGTCGCCCACGGTTCCGAGCTTGCCGCCCGTCTCGATCTCGTCGCCCACCTTCACGCCGAACGAGCCCAGGTTCGCGTACACCGTGTAGTAGTGCTCGCCGTGGTCGAGGATGATCAGGCGGCCGTAGGGGCCATACCGATCCGCGAATGCAACGTGCCCCTGGAACACGGCCCTTACCGCCGTGCCGGGCGCTGTGCGGATCTCGATGCCGGGGCCATCTGCGGTGTCGCGGCGTACCGACTTTGGCTCGCCGCGGCCATCCAGAGGAAACGTGAGCTTGCCGCGCTCGCCAGCGAATCCACGACTTTCGAGCGTGATCGCGCTGCCCTCGATCGCCGAAAAGCCCTGGCGCGTTCCGCCCGCAAAGGTCTCCTCGAACGCTTGGCGCTGCTCGGCCTCGTCGGCCGCTGCGAACCGGGCGGCGTCGCCCGTGCCCTGCTGGTCGGCAAACATGCGACGCTGCTCCGCGAGCGCGTCGAGCTTCTTCGCGGCTGCGGCGGCAAGCGAGCGGGTGTGGCGTTCTTGCTCGGCCAGCGTGCCCAGCGCCTTGCGGGCGCGTTCCATGCGGCTTGCATGCATGAGCAATGCATCGAATCCCGCGCCGATCGGCAAGAGGCCCGCGCGCGTCAGCTTGTAGTACGTGCGTCCGCCTTCGACAGCGCGCGCGTGCAAGAGGCGCAGCTGCGTGCCCAGCTCGGCGAGCTCGCGTTTCTCCGCGGCCTCTTCCGAATCGAGGTCGGTGATCTTGCGGTCGATCGCGCCGAAGGTCGGATCGCGCAGCGCCGCGTCGTCGGCCTGTGGCAGCGCGGCATCGGCCGTGGCCAAGGTCAGCGACAACGCAAGCGCCGCCAGCGCGATGGCTGGTCTCATGCGGTCACCCAGCGGCGCAGTCCGAGCAGCGAGGCGAGCGCGCCCATGGCTCCACCGAGCGCCATCAGGCCGAGGCACACGGCCCAGGGCAGAAAGATGGGCGTGGTGCCGAGCAGGGTGAAGAGCTCCGGGTCCGTGTACATGCGAAGCAGGCCAAACAGTCCGCCGAGCAAAACGAGCGCGCAAAATGCGCCAAGTG
>JAYUXI010000402.1:0-3628 GCA_043753085.1 Myxococcales bacterium
CTGATGGCCCGGGATTTTTCCTGGGCTCGCTCCGCGGCCGAGATCGCCGACGTGTACGCGTCGATCCGGTAGCGACTAGAACTCGGCGCCGCCGGGGAAGCGCGGATACGGAATGGCGTCGCGGATGTTGGCGAGGCCGGAGATGTAGACGATCAAGCGCTCGAAGCCGAGACCAAAGCCGGCGTGCGGCACCGAGCCGTAGCGACGCAGATCCGTGTAGAACTTGTACGGCGCCTCTTCGATGCCGTGCGCCTTCATCTTGCCCAGCAGCACGTCCAGCCGCTCTTCGCGCTGCGAGCCACCGATGATCTCGCCGATCCCGGGCGCCAGTACGTCCATCGCAGCCACCGTCTTCCCGTCGTCGTTCTTGCGCATGTAAAACGCCTTGATGGCCTCTGGGTAGTTCATCACGATGGTAGGCTTGCCGATCTTCTTCTCGGTCAGCCAGCGTTCGTGCTCGGTCTGCAGGTCGGCACCCCAAGCGATCGGGAACTCGAACTTCTGCCCAGAGCCTTCCAGCAGCCGGATCGCTTCGCCGTACTCGATGCGCTCGAACGACGACTCGGCCATCGCTTGCAGGCGCGGCAGGGCGTCCTTGTCGACGCGCTCCGAGAAGAACTTCATGTCGTCCTGGCGTTCTTCGAGAACGGCCTTGAAGACGAACTTGAGGAACGACTCCGCCAAGGTGGCGTCGTCGTTCAGATCCGCGAACGCGATCTCCGGCTCGACCATCCAGAATTCGGCGAGGTGGCGCGTGGTGTTCGAGTTCTCGGCGCGGAACGTGGGGCCGAACGTGTAGACCTTGGACAGCGCAAGGCAGTACGCCTCGACGTTGAGCTGGCCCGACACGGTGAGGAACGCTTCTTTGCCGAAGAAATCTTGGGTGAAGTCGGGTTTGCCGTCCGGGGTGCGCGGCACGTTGGCGAGATCCAGTGTGCTCACGCGAAACATCTGTCCGGCGCCTTCGGCGTCGCTGGTGGTGATGATCGGCGTGTTGACCCAGAGGAATCCCTGCTGGTCGAAGAAGCGGTGGATGGCCTGCGCAACGGTGTGGCGAAGGCGCGCCACGGCGCCGAAGGTGTTGGTGCGGGGCCGCAGGTGCGCAACCTCGCGCAGGTACTCCATCGAGTGCGGCTTGGGCTGGATCGGATAGCGCTCCGGATCTTCCACGCCGCCGACCACCTGCACGGAGCTGGCCTTCACTTCGAACGCCTGGCCTTTGCCCTGTGACATTTGCAATGTGCCGGTGGCGACGACCGATGCGCCGCTGGTCACGTGCAGGATGTCGCTCTCGTAGTTGGCCAGCTCCTTCGGCGCCACCACCTGGATGGTGTCGAAGCAGGAGCCGTCCGACACGGCCAGAAACGAGAAGCCCGCCTTCGAGTCACGACGGGTGCGGAGCCAGCCGCGCACGGTGACGGACTGCTCGGCCAACGTGCCCGCCAGGGCTTGCTTCACGGAGACGATGCTCATGGCTGGTCCTTATGCCGAGCGGCCACTCTTTTCCAGGCGTTCCTTGCGGCGCTGCGCGCCCGCGGCCTGCGACGTGCGGATCGCGTCGGTGTCGAGCAGGAGCGCAGGCACTTCGGCTGGCTTCTGGTCGGCGTCGACGCCGACGAACGTGAGGCGCGCATCGACGCACGGCCACTCCCGGCGCGACCAGGGCTCTTCGCCATGGACCACCACGCTGACCTCGAGCGACGTGCGGAACGCCGCGGTGACGCGCGCGGTGAGCCGCACCACCTCGCCGACGCGCACCGGGCCCTGGAAGCGCAGCTCGTCGACCATGGCGGTGACGCAGAGGCGGCCAGCATGGCGCTGGGCGCAGATGGCGGCGCACAGATCGACCCACGACATGATCTGCCCGCCGAACACGTTGCCGAGTGCATTGGCGTGTGGAGGCAACACGTACTCGGTCATCTCGGTCAGCGAGTCGGCCTGGGCTCGCGGCGGCATCGGGCTGGTCATCAGAGGACCAGCGTTTCGACGTGCACGCCGAATACGCCGCGAAACACGTTGGCAATCTCGCCGACGGTGACCCCGGCCTTCACCGCGTCGACGATTCCCGGCATCAGGTTGTCGGTGCCGCGCGCTGCGTTCTCGAGCCGCTGCAGGTGGCCGGCGACCGCCGCGGCGTCTCGCGCGGCCTTGAAGGCCCGCAGGCGCTCGACCTGCTCGGTCTCGACGCGGGCGTCGATCTTCATCACGGGCACGGCGACGCCTGCATCTTGCACGAATGCATTTTGCCCGACGATGATCCGCTGCTTGTGCTCGACCTCGAGCTGATACTGGTACGCCGTGTTCTGGATCTCGCGCTGCGGGTAGCCCTGCTCGATGGCCTCGACCATGCCGCCGAGCTCGTCGATGCGAGCGAGGTATTTGTTCGCCTGTTCTTCCAGCGAGAAAGTGAGCTTCTCCACCGCGTAGCTGCCGCCGAGCGCGTCGACGAAGTCGGCCACGCCGGACTCATGCGCCACGATCTGTTGAGTGCGCAGTGCGATGGTGGCAGATTCCGGCGTGGGCAGCCCCAGCGCTTCGTCGTAGCTGTTGGTGTGTAGCGACTGGCAGCCGCCGAGCACCGCGGCCAGCGCCTGCAGCGCCACGCGCGCGATGTTGTTGTGCGGCTGCTGCGCCGTGAGCGTCATGCCGGCGGTCTGGCAGTGAAAGCGCAGCGCACGGGCACGCGGGGTCTTGGCGCCGAAGCGCTCACGCATCAGGCGCTCCCAGAGGCGGCGCGCCGCGCGGAACTTCGCGACCTCTTCGAGCACGTTGTTTTGCACGTTGAAGAAGAACGACAGCTGCGCGCCGAACTCGTCGACGTCGAGCCCGGCGGCCACGGCAGCTTCGACGTAGGCGACGCCGTCGGCCAAGGTGAAGGCGATCTCCTGCGCGGCGTCGGAGCCGGCTTCGCGGATGTGGTAGCCGCTGATCGAGATGGTGTTCCACTTCGGTACCTCGCGCCCAGCGTACGCAAAGATGTCGGTGATGAGCCGGAGCGAAGGGCGCGGCGGGTAGATGTACGTGCCCCGGGCCATGTACTCCTTGAGGATGTCGTTCTGGATGGTGCCGCGCAGCGCGCTGCGGGCCACGCCGTTTTCCTCGGCCACGGCGATGTAGAGTGCAAGCAGCGTCGACGCCGTCGAGTTGATGGTCATCGACGTCGAGATCTTGTCGAGCGGCAAGCCCTGCAAGAGCGCCCGCATGTCCTCGATCGAGTCGATGGCCACGCCGACCTTGCCGACCTCGCCGAGGCAGCGTTCGTCGTCGGAATCGCGGCCGAGCTGCGTGGGCAAGTCGAACGCGACGGAAAGACCGGTCTGGCCCTGCGCAAGCAGATACCGGTACCGCTCGTTGGACTCGGCGGCGGTGCCGAAGCCGGCGTACTGGCGCATGGTCCAGAGGCGGCCCCGGTACATGTTCGGCTGCACGCCGCGGGTGAACGGAGGCTCGCCGGGGAAACCCAGATCGCGCGCGGGGTCGAAGCCCTCGAGATGACCCGGGCCGTAGAGCGCCTCGGCGTCCACCTTGCCCGCGAGCAACCCGATGCGCGGCCGACCCGGATCCTTTGCCAGCGTCTTGGCCAACGTTTCTCGTTCCCAGCGTGCTTCGAGCTCCCGATAACTCATCG
>JAYUXI010000403.1:0-8874 GCA_043753085.1 Myxococcales bacterium
AGCAGTGGCGCGAGCTCGGACTGCTCGGTCTCGTGGCGCTTCTTGTCGTCTTCGCTCTCACCGAGCTTCAGATCTGCGCGCAGTGCCGAAACGAGCTTCTTGCCCTCGAACTCGCCGAGGCGCTCGATCGCGAACTCGTCGATGGGCTCGGTGCCGAGCAGCACCTCGAAGCCCTTGGCGCGCAGGGCTTCGAGCTGCGGCGCCGATTCGAGGCGCGTCACGTTGTCGGCGGTGGCGTAGTAAATCGCTTCCTGGCCCTCTTTCATGCGCGACACGTAGTCGGTAAGCGACGTGGGTGCGCTCACGGTGGAACCGAAGCGTACGAGCTTTGCGAGGCGTGCGCTGACGTCGGCCCCGGACGCGAGCCCTTCTTTCAGCACGCTGCCGAAGCACTTCGAGAACGTTTCGAAATCGTCTGCCTTGTCGGTCGACAAGCCCTCGAGCAGATCCAGCACGCGCTTGACCAGCTGCTTTTGGATGGTGCGCAAGGCCGAGGAGTCTTGCAAAAGCTCGCGTGAGACGTTCAGCGGCAAATCGTCCGAGTCGACCAGGCCGCGGACGAAACGCAGGTAGGGTGGCAACAGCAGATCGCATTCGTCGAGGACGAGCACGCGCTTGACGAACAGCTTGAGCCCGGGCGCCTTCTGCGGATCGAAAAGCATCTCGGGCGCGTGTTTCGGTACGTACAGAAGCGCCACGTACTCGAGCGCGCCTTCGATGCGAAAGTGGCTGTGCGCGAGCGGCGCCTCCCAGTCGTGCGTGAGGTGCTTGTACAGTTCTTCGTGCTTGGCGACGTCGAGGCTGGCCGGCTGCTCCTGCCACGGCGCGCTGCCACGGTTGATCTGCTCGTTCTTGGTCTCGCCGTCCTTGGTTTCGACCAGCTCGATCGGATAGCTGACGAAGTCCGAAAAGCGACGCACGAGCGAGCGCAGGGTGAACGGATCGAGAAATTGTTTTTGCTCTTCCTTCAGGTGCAACACCACCGTAGTGCCGCGCGCCGCGCGCTCTGCCGGGTCGATCGTGAAGCTGTCTTTGCCCGCCGACGCCCAGCGTGCCGCGCTTTCCGTGCCGGCTGCGCGGCTGACTACTTCGACGCGATCGGCGACGAGAAACGACGAGTAGAAGCCGACACCGAACTGGCCAATGAGCGCGACGTCTTTCTTTTTCGCTTCGTCGAGCTTCTCCAGAAAGCCGCGCGTGCCCGAGCGCGCAATGGTGCCGAGGTGCTCCACCAGCTCGGCCTCGGTCATGCCCGCGCCGCTGTCTTCGATCGACAGGGTGCCGGCCGCCGCATCCGGCGCGATGCGTACGAACAGCCGCGTCTCCCCGGCGAGTAGATCGGGCTCGGTCAGCGCGCGAAAGCGCAGCTTGTCGAGCGCGTCGGCCGCGTTCGAGACGAGCTCACGCAGGAAAATCTCCTTGTCGGAGTACAGCGAGTCGATGACGAGTCCAAGGACTCGGGTGGTATCGGCCTGGAATGCATGTTCGGTCATTGGATCCTCCGCGGTTGCGAGACGGGCGTGATCCATAGTCAGGCGGAGCGCGCCTGGCCAGCACGCCCGACCGGGCATCTCTTAGAGCTTGGCGGCGACGGGGAGCTCGGGCTCGGCGAGGATCAGCCCAAGCTCGCGTGCGCGACTCAGGTTGTGCTCGGAACCGCCCACGACGGCCCAGCGCACCGCGTTGCGGATGGCGCGTGCCGCATTGACCGCCGCGTTGACGCTGGGAAAGCGCCACGACAGCGTGCCCGGCTCTGCGTTTTGCCACTCGTACACGACCAGGGTGACCTGCGGGAACTCGAGCGTCGGAATCTCTGGCGTGCGGCGTCGCTCGGCGGGGCCGGCCGGGACATCGCGGCTGCTCCGTGGCGCGTCGACGTCCCACGCGGTTTCGAAGCGGCGCACTTCGTTGACCCAGCGCGCGCGATCCCACGAGCCCTCGCTGGCGGCAAACGACTCACCCAGTGGTTCTCGTGCAAGCAGTGTCACCCGCGCAGGGTGCGCCGCGTTCGTGGCGCGGCGGCGACGTTCGAGGATCGGTACGGCAACGGATGCGGGCGCGACCTCGGTGGATGACGAACGAGCGATGGAGCTCGGCGCTGGCTCGGCATCTCGCAGACGGTCTTTTGGACTACGCTCCGTCATTCATCCCCTGATCTTTCATCCCAGCAACCTTGGTGGCAAAAGGGAAGCTCTTCCTCTCGTTTATTTTGCGCTGCAGCGCGTAACCTGACGTCCTTCGATGCACTCCGTGGCTCCTACCGACGCGACGTTTCGTCGCACTGCGCTGCGCGTTCCCGCCCCGCCGCTCACGCCGTTGCTGGTGCTTTTGTTCGGTGCGCTGGTCGCTGTCCTGGTTGGGTTCAGCGGTGTGAACGCATTGCGTCAGGCAAGTCAGGATGCGACCGAAGCGCGCGCTCGATGGCTGGGTTTCGCGATCGCCGAAACGCTCGCCGAAACGCCGCGCCGCGAGTGGCAAGACATGCTGTCGCGCATGTCTGGCAAGGTCCGCGCCCTCGAGTGCTTCGTGCTCGATGCCGATGGCAGCGTGGTCGTGAGCGCGGCCAACGAAACCCACGCGCCAGTCACGTTGCTGGAGCTTCGCGACCGCGGACGCGGCGAGCTCGACGTGGCGCTCGGTGAAGTGCGCTTCGAGAGCATGCCGATCGGACCGCCGGGCCCGCAACGCCCGACCTTGCTCGTGCTCGTGCACCTGTCGCGGTCGCCGCCGGAGGTGTCTGCGTACCTTGCGTCACTGGTCTCGGCGAGCGCGATGTTCCTCGCCGTGGCCTGCCTGGCTGGATACCTCGTGGCGCGCGACGGCTCCCGCGACGTGGCCTTCGTGACCGCGCACGTGCGCACCATGGCGCAGTCGCCGGACGACCCGCTGGTGGATCCCTTGCCGCTGCGCGCGCTCGACGACGTAGGTGTGCTCACCGCATCGTTCAACGAGCTGCTCGGTCGCTATCGCAGCGCCGAGGCACGCCATGCGGCCAACGTCGAACGCACCCGTCAGGCCGACCGCGATCGCGCTGCCTTCCTCGCGGCGGTGAGCCACGAGTTCTACACGCCGCTCAATGCCATCCTCGGCTTCGCCGACGTGCTCCTCGCCGAGGTCGACGGCCCACTCCGCCCCGATGCGCGCGAAGAGGTCGAGCAGATCCGCGACTCCGGCAAGCACCTGAAGGATCTCATCGACGACATCGTGCAGTTCTCGGCGCTCGAGGGCGGGCAGCTGCGGCTGAAAAAGAAGCGCGCCGATCTGGTGGCGCTCGCCCACGAAGTGGTGCGTGAGGCCAGCGTCGTGGCGCACGAGAAGGGCATCACGCTCGCTTTCCGCGCGCCCGCTCCGGTGCATGCCGACATCGACGGACTGCGCATGCGCCAGGTGCTCGGCAACCTGGTTGGCAACGCCGTCAAGTTCACGTCGCGCGGCGGCGTCGAGGTCGAGATCTCGCGTCGCGATCGCAGCCCGATGATCACCGTCACGGACACCGGCCCGGGCATCTCCAAGGCCGAGCGCTCGTATGTCTTCGACGAGTTCGTGCAGGCCGAAGCAGGACGGCGCGCGGGCACCAGCGGCTCGGGCCTCGGCCTGGCGATCGCGCGCCGCTTGGTGCTGCTGCACGGTGGCAGCATCGAGCTCGAGAGCGAGGTAGGGCAAGGCTCCACGTTCCGCGTGCTGCTGCCGGAGGCTGGCGCAGTCGAGCGCTTCGGAGTGGGGCCCGCGGTATGAGCTACGAGCTGCGCTTCGGCGCGCGCCTGCTCGGCTCGCAGCTGCTGGCGGCGCTGGTGGCGTTCGTGTTTGCGGCGTTTCTGGCGGCGCGCCTCCTGGTGCTCGACGCCGCCGGCACCGGCGAGGCGCACCGCGCCTTCGTGCTCGGGTTCTTGGTGCACGCGCTCGTGTTGGGCGCCGGCGCGCTGCAGGCGGCCAGGCACACTGCGCCTCTGTTCGGTGCGCTCGCCGCTGGAAGCAAGATCACACCCACCGACGTATTTCACCTGTACCGCGTGTCGAATCATCTGTCGGGGTACGCGCTCGTGGGCGCGGTGCTGTCGGCGGTGGTGGTGGCGCTCGTTCCGCTCGGCGCCGCCACGATGCCCGTGTCGGTGCGGATTTCCTTTGGCTTGTTCGGGTTCACCGCGCTGCTCGGCTTCCATCTGGCAGGGTACGTGCTGCTGCGCCGGCTCGTCGGCCAGGAGCTCTTGCGCGTACCGCCGGTGATGGCCGGACGCGCGAGCCGCGTGCACGCTGCCACCCTGCAGCGCACCGGCACCATCGCGCTGCGCGTGGCGCTCGGCGTGGGGCTGTCCGTGTACTTCGTGGCGCAAGGCGCCCTGCTGCAAAGCGCCGCGCACGTGCGCGCCTCGCTCGAATCGCAGCGTCGCGAGATCGCCGCCGACCTCGACGTCGTCACTGCCATGGGACCGCCGAGCGTGCGCGCGAAGATCCAGCCGCTCGCCCGCAGCTCGGGCATGACCGAGACGGGCGTGTCTGCGGCGCTCGCCGTGGTGCCGGGCGCTCCCGCTCCGCTCACCGGTCGCATTGGCTTCGCGTTCGTGGTGTTCACGTTTGCGTTCCTGGCGTCCGCTGGGGCACTTGGGGCCGGCGCGCTGCTCGGGCGGTCGTACGCCCGCGCCCTGCAAGGCGCCGCCGACGAGATCCGGTCCATGGGCGACGCCGCCGCCGGGGTCCGCGCCATGTTGCTCGACACCTCGCGCTACCGTGACGTGACCGATCTGCTGTTCGCGGTCGGTGAGCTCGGGCATCTTTTCCAGCGCTTCGCCATCGCGCAAAACACCGCCGCCGCCTCGAACGTGCGCACCGAGCGAATGCGCGCGCAGTTTCTCACGTCGATGAGCCACGATCTGAAAGGACCGATGAACGCGGTCCTCGGGTTCGCGGAGTTGCTGTCGCGGCATCCGCTCACGCCCGGCCAGGCCGAGAACGTGCACATCGTCAAGCAGCGCGGCGAAGAGCTGCTGCTCTTGATCCAGACGGTGCTGGACTCTGCCCGGTTCGAGGCCGAGAGCTTCGTGTTGGAACCGTCGCCGCAGATCCTCGAGGTGCTGGTAGGCGACGCGGTGCAGAAAACAGTCGACCTCGGCAACGATCACGACGTGGAAGTGATGGCCGATTTGCACGACGAGCACGAGGTCGTGGTCGACCCCGAGCGCCTCACCTTCGCGTTGCTGCTGCTGCTTCGCACTGCCCAGCGGCTGACGTCGCCGGGGCTCGAGGTGTATGTGCGTGCCGGCGGGCAGCGTTCCCTCGGCATCGTCGAGCTCGTGATCGAGTCGTCCGGCGGCACTCTGGCGCCGGCCGAGCTGTCGCGCATGTTCGAAGCGTTCCACTACACCACCGAAGCGCGCAAGTTCGGCTCGCTGGGTCTGGGCCTGTCGCTGGCCCAATCGATCGTGGCACTGTCTCGCGGCAACATCGAGGTGTCCGCGGCCGAGTCCGGCGCCCTGCGCATCACGGTGCGGATCCCGACGCCGCGCGACACGGATCCGTCGATGCTCTAGCTGCGCCCACGCACGTTCAGTCTTGCGTGCGCCCACGCACGTTTAGTCTTGCGTGCGCCCACGCACGACCGAAAGCACCGCGGAGAGCATGGCCTTGGCCTTGTTTCGGGTCTCGTCGGCTTCGGCCTGTGGATCGCTCGCTTCGACCACGCCGCCGCCCGCGCGAACCACCAGCCTGCCCCCGCGCTGCACGGCGGTGCGGATGTTGATGGCGAAGTCGAGCTCGCCGGACGGCAATAGGTAGCCGACCGCACCGCCATAGAAGTTGCGAGGCAACGCCTCGACCTCGCGGATGATCTGCATGGCGCGGACCTTGGGTGCGCCTGTCAACGTGCCGGCGGGAAATGCGGAGCCAAACGCGGCGAGTGCGCTCACGTCGTCGCGGAGCTCGCCGGTGACCTCGGAGACGAGGTGCATGACGTGCGAGCCGCGCTCCACCGTGAGAAACTTGTCGACCTTGACCGTGCCGATCTTGGCCACCCTGCCCACGTCGTTGCGCGCGAGATCCACCAGCATGACGTGCTCGGCACGCTCTTTCTCGTCGGCGCGGAGCTCGGCTTCGAGCGCTTGGTCCTCGGCGTCGTCTTCGCCGCGACGGCGCGTACCCGCGATGGGACGAACGAGCAGGCGTGACGCACCACTGGCCGTCAGGTCGACCCGCGCCAGCGTTTCTGGACTGGCGCCGATCAGTGCCACGGCGTCTTCGAGGGCTAGCGGCGGCAGCTCCCACAGGTACATGTACGGTGCAGGATTCAGGATGCGTGCGGCGCGGTACACCAGCAGCGGGTCGATGCCGTCGGCCTGCACCGAGAACTCGCGCGAGCAGACGATCTGGAAAGCGTCACCCGCGAGCACGTACTGCCGGCAGCGCTCCACCACCTCGCGGTAGGCAGCGTCGTCGACATCTACGTCGAGCCGAGCGTCGAACGCCACGTCGCGCGAAGGCATCGGCAACGTGGGGAACGCAACCGAGGCGGCGAGCGCAGCCTCCATCTCGTCGAGGGCGGCGTCGTCGGGCGCAGTCAGCGTGACGGTGCCGAGCAGGTTGTCGAAGACGACCAGTCGAAACCCTCCGAACAGTCGCGCCAGGGGAACGTAATGCTCGTTCCACGTGGTGCGGGAGCCCGGCGGCACCTTGGCGATGGCGTGCACCAGGTCGTAGGCGACGTAGCCGAACAAGCCGCCGCCGAAGCGGGCCGGGCCGACGCCAGCCGGCACCTTGGCGACGTGAAGGCGCTCGAGCAGGGGGCCGTCCGGTGACAACGTGTAGTATTCAGGCAAGTCGCCGTGGGCAGACCAGCCCGTGTCGCGGTCCAGACGGAGCTCGAAGTGCGGGGCATACCCGAGGATCGAGTAGCGCGCCCAGCGCTCGCCCGAAACGGCGCTTTCGTACAAGAACCGCGCGCCGGTTGCCGGTGAAGCGGCACGCAGCTTGGCGTACGCGAGGGTCGGCGTGAGGTGATCGGCGACGAGGGTGCGAGCGTTCATGCGCGGATGCCGAGGAGCGTGCGCGCACGGGCCGGATCGGCGACTGGCCGACCGAGGGTCTGCGCGTAGTCGACCGCGCGCCGCACGAGCGGGGCGCTACCTTCGGAGAGCACGCCTTTCGTCCAGAAGATGTTGTCCTCCAGACCGACCCGCGCGTGTCCGCCGAGACGCATGGCGAGCTCGGTCATGGGTTGCTGGTGGCGCCCCACGGCGGCCACGCCCCAGGTGGCGCCGGCCGGTACCAGGCTGCGCAGGTAGCGCACGTTGCCTTCGCTCGCGCCGATGCCGCCAGGCACCCCGAGCACGAACTGGAAGTGTAGCGGCGCGGCCAGGGTCTTCTTCTCGAACAGGGCCAGCGCTTCTTCGACGTGACCGACCTCGTAGCATTCGAGCTCGGCCACGGCCCCGGACTCGTGAATGAGGCCGGCGAGCTGCTTGATCTCCGGCCGGGTGTTGACGAACACGTCGTTGCCGAAGTTGAGCGAGCCGCAGTTCAGTGTGGCCATCTCCGGCCGGGACTGCAGCGCTTCGGCGCGCTGCGCGATGGTCATGCCGATGGCGCCGCCGGTAGATACTTGCAAGATGCAATCGGTCTTGGCGCGCACAGCTTCGAGCGTGGCGGCGAAGCGATCGGCGCCGAACGCGGGGCTGCCGTCGTCGTGGCGGACGTGCAGGTGCAGCACGGCAGCGCCGGCCTCCCGGCACCGCGCCGCTTCGTCGGCGATCTCTTGCGGCGTGATCGGTAGGTGCGGGGTTTGCTCGCGGGTGATCTCGGCGCCGACCAGCGCGGCGGTCACGATGAGATCACCCGGGTCGATTGCGAGGCGCTGGCACGCCTTCGGCGTCACGCACGTGCCGGTGGCGCGGCACACTACGATCGGTGTCTCGAGCAGCCGTGCGGCGCTGGCAGGCAGCTGGGGATCCCGCGCGGAGCTGATCACCTTGCGCGCCTCGAAGCGCATGCGCCGGCTCGAGGCGCCGATCGAAACGAGCTCGGCTTCCGCTTCGATGTAGTCCCCCGCCTGGACCGGCGCGAGGAACTCGACGGAGTCGTAGGCGCGGAACAAACCCTCGTCGCCGTCGAGCCGGATGAGCAGCTCGGTGGCGAGATCACCGAACAGCGCCAGCATGCGCGCGCCGTCCACCAGCTCACCCGCGTAGTGGGCATCGTGCGAGGACATGCGCAGCCGGAGGGTGACCTTGGTACCTAGAGACATCTCGATGTGGATATCACAATCGGAGTAGAGCATCCGCGTGCGATCACCGTTCTGCGCACTGGCTGGCGGCTGCCTCGCGCTCTTCGCGCTCTTCGCGTTGCCGCGTCTGGCGCGCGCGCAGGTGAACGCCGAAGCGATTCGCAGCGAGCTCGCCAAGGACACCGTGCTCGCCACGCTCGACGCGAACGTGCTCACGCGCGCGGGCAACACGCAGGGCACTACCATCGGCGCCGCAGCGTCGGGCGCGATCGTGAAGCGGCGTCATCTCGCGTTCGGTCGCGTGCAGGGCGACTACGCCAGCAACTTCGGTGCGACCACGGTGTCGCGTGCGTTCGCGCATGCACGATACAACTACACGCTGACCGAGCAGCTCGCGATCGAGGCGTACGGTCAGATCCAGAGCGATCGGTTCCGGCGCCTTGGGCTGCGCCAGGTCGTGGGGCTCGGCCCGCGCTTCGAGATCGTGCACGAGAACGACATCGAGGTGTTCGCGGCCACGTCGTTCATGGTCGAAAGCGAGCTGTTGCTCGCGTACGACGATCCGGTCACGGGCCAGCGCATCGCGGGCCGCCGGCAAGATCTCTACTACCGCTCCAGCAGCTACTTCGGCGTGAACTACGTCATCGACGCGAAGTCGCAGATCA